>JBILFD010000037.1:0-7333 GCA_044351765.1 Candidatus Nanopelagicaceae bacterium
ATTACGATCTACTCTGCAATCCACTAGTGCGTTCGAAGATGGAAATCACAACTCCAGAAAAATGGGCTGATCTGAGAAAAAAGTGCCAAGAGAGATTTTCACAGATAGTAATTGATGGCGGAGTATTTGAATTAGAAAACAATTCTTCTTTGCAATCATATTTTCTTAATCGGGCAGAAAAGATCTTTCTGGTAGGACAGGATGATATTTTTTCTTTGCTGCGATTGAAGTTGATAGTAGACCAAGTTCTAGATCTCAATAATGAGGCAAACATAAGTATTGTCGTAAACAAATCTCAGGCTAATTCAAAAACAAAGTCGCAGATAAAGAATCAAATTGTTGGACCAAGAGAATTAGAGCTCTGTTTTTTACCCAGAGCCGACCAACTTTTTACCGAATGTGTTAGAGATGGCCTGCTCATAAGTGAAGTGAAAGGTAGTAAAGCCGCATCGATATCTAGCCTAATAAAGGGGCTTGCTTCATATAGTGGAACCAGCATGAAGGGCGACTCTGTAGGCTAGGTACGTGCGAATCTACTTACCTGCCACACGCTCTGATCTTGAAACTTTAGTGGGCACAAGATTTATCTCGATTTCCGCTGGATTCGCAGTACCGGACAAATTCGATATTGAGTTATCCGAAGAAGAATTAGAGTACGAAGCCAGTGAGCGGGCACGGGATATCTCACGTGGAAATGATCAAGATTCACATGGATATGTCTTGGCCGCAGAATTGCCAAGAAAAGAAACCGCGCAAGGTGAAAACGGAGAGATCACTTTAAGTCGGGCAGTATCAATTGAAGAAGTTGATTCACTTTTACTATCAGTGCCTGGAGATGACGAACTGCAATGGTTTGCTACTCAAGAAATTGATTTGTATTTACAGGGACAAGTGGGTTAGTTATGCCAGGATTTGAAGAATTAACCTCCACAAGTTCACTTAATGAATCAGATTTAAAGCGGTTACAATCTTTAATCGCAGAATGGCAGCTGTTAGCAGATTTATCTTTTGCTGATTTATTGCTCTGGGTTCCAATTCGAGAAACTGAAAGCAGTTGGCCTGAAGGACATGTAGTGGTGGCGCAGATGAGACCCACAACAGCTGCCACAGTTCATCCACGTGATTTGATTGGCAATAAAGTTCAGTGGGGACAGCGCGCAAGAGTGGATTCAGCACTTTCACAAGGGGAGATATTCCTAGATGGTGAACCTGAATTAATTGGAGAAATTTTAGTAAAAGAAGAAAGTATTCCAGTAGTTAATGATGATCGAGTTATTGCTGTAATCACTCGACATAGAAATGCAGAACTCTCTAGGTCCACTGGTCGACTTGAAGGAGTTTATCGAGAGACAGCTAATGATTTAGCAAGAATGATTAAAGAGGGATCCTTTCCGATCGAAACACTTACTTCTGAAGTCACACCACGTGTAGGAGATGGGTTAATACGATTAGATGTAAATGGAATGGTCACCTTTGCTAGCCCAAATGCAATTTCAGCTTTTAGGCGCTTAGGTTTACAAGGCGACCTTGAACTGAAAAATCTTGGGTTAATTGCCGAAGAGCTTTTGAGTGAAAGTTCAGCGCGATTGCCACGTGATGAATCTTGGCAAATAATTTTGAGTGGAAAAAATGCACGAGAGGTTGAATTAGAAAATCGGCAAGGAACAGTTGATTTTTACGTACTTCCCCTCGTTGCAGGTGCGGATCGAATTGGTTCATTAGTCTTGGTGCACAATGTGACGGAGATTCGCAGACGTGAGAAAGAGTTGATCTCGAAGGATGCAACAATTCGAGAGATTCATCATCGGGTTAAAAACAATCTCCAAACTGTTTCAGCATTATTGCGTCTCCAAGCAAGGCGTTCTGACAATGCGCAAGCAGAAGCTGCGATTGAAGAAGCGGTCAGGCGCATCGCTTCTATTGCACTCGTTCATGAAACTTTGTCTACAAGTGCTCAAGAAGTAGTCCTTTTTGATGACGTCCTGGATCGTTTGATATCCGGATTGAAGGATGTTGGAACCCGCCGCGAAGGTGTAGAAATTTCACGTATTGGAAAATTTGGAAACCTACGTCCTGAAGTTGCAACACCTCTAGCTTTAATACTTACCGAGTTGATTCAAAACGCTCTTGAACACGGTTTGGTAAATTCAGGAAAAGAGTTAATCGTTTCAGTTAGGCGAGCAGATAATGAATTGTTGATTGAAGTCATCGATGATGGTTCGGGATTACCAGAGAATTTCTCAATAGATAGTTCCACAACTCTTGGATTGCAAATAGTTCAAACTCTTACAACAAATGAATTAGCGGGCGAATTAAATATAAGTCAAAATCTTCCTACGGGAACTAAGGCAGAAATTCGATTAACGATTTTCTAAATTTTCAAATGGATTTGGATTTTCAATTCCACGTGCGCGATTACGAGCCGCTCTGCGCTTAAGTGCTCTTCTTTCATCCTCAGATAATCCACCCCACACGCCAGCTTCTTGTCCACTTTCTAAGGCCCACTTAAGACAATCGGTGGTGACTGTGCAGCGAGCACAAACTACTTTTGCTTCTTCAATCTGAGAAAGCGCAGGACCGGTATTTCCGACTGGAAAGAAAAGCTCGGGATCTTCATCGCGACAGGCTGCTTCATGACGCCAATCCATCATGGCTCACCACCGCCTTTTCCCGATCAATTAGACCCTTTTGGGTCTCTTTCAATAAACATTCCTATGTATTGCAAATCAAAAAGAGTATGAATCACTCAAGGTTCTATTGTCGCGCTCAATTTCAGCTAGTTCAAGGACATTTACATCTGAAGAGTGGTAATCCCTCTCACATATCCGACATATCTCGCTAAATCTGGTGCCCCCGGCAGGATTCGAACCTGCGCACCCGCCTCCGGAGGGCGGTGCTCTATCCCCTGAGCTACGGGGGCAACTAATTGATGAGGTTATCAGTCCAAAGTGTGCGTCCCGAACTCATATGGCAGAGTTAGTGATTATGAGTCAATCATTGAACCTTGCTTACTTTGGTACTGGGTGTTTTTGGGGCGCCGAAAGGCGTTTTTGGAAGATGACCGGAACCACGAAGACAGCCGTTGGATACATGGGTGGTTTAAGAGAAAACCCAACTTATGAACAAGTTTGTTCCGGGGCTACTGGTCACGCTGAAGTCGTGATGGTGGAGTTTGATTCATCTGAAATTTCATACCTAGATCTACTAAAAGAGTTTTGGACTATGCATGATCCAACAACTTTGAATCGCCAAGGTGGAGACATTGGTACTCAGTACCGAAGTGCAATTTTCTACACGAGTGATGAGCAAAAGGAAATAGCGCTGCAATCTTTCTCTGCGTATCAGGAAGTGTTAACAAAAAATGGTTTTTCAAAAATAACAACTGAGGTTTTGCCATCACCACAATTTTGGTTTGCAGAGGAGTATCACCAGAGATATCTAGAGAAAAATCCAAATGGTTACGATTGTCATTCCACAACTGGAATCGCATACCCTGAAATTGTTCATGAAAAAATCTAGTTCTAAGAATTATCCTGTAGTAATCGATGAAGAAAAGTTAAAAGCCGAATTAGATCCGCTTTCGTACTCTGTTTTACGTGAAGCAGCAACTGAGCGTCCATTTACCGGTAAGTACACAGATGAAGAACGTCCAGGCGTCTATCGATGCAACGCCTGTTCTGCAGAGCTCTTTACAAGTAAAGAGAAGTTTCATTCGGGTTGCGGATGGCCAAGTTTTTATGCACCCAAAGAAGATGATGCTGTGGAATTAATCTCAGATTTTACAATGGGAATGAAACGCACCGAAGTTAGATGTGCTGCATGTGGTTCACATCTAGGGCATGTATTTGAAGGTGAAGGTTACAAGGTTCCAACTGATCAAAGATGGTGCATCAATTCAGTTTCTCTAGATTTAGAACTTAAAGATTAACGATTATCTAGCGCACGCCAGCAGTACCAGGCCACAACGCTGCGATAGGGACGTAATTTTTCTCCCTTAATCCCCAATTCTTTTGGAGTTAATTCTTTCCGTGAGTTATGTATTAACTCCCAACCTTTCCGAACTCCAAGATCTCCGGTGGGCCAGATATCTAAGTGACCGATTTGGAACATCATGAACATATGTACTGTCCAATCGCCGATTCCCCAAATTTCTGTCAGTAGTTTGAGAATTTTGGCATCTTCAAAATCTTGTAATTGCTCAATTGGCAACCCAGCCAGCACGGAATCAGTTAGACCTAAAATCGTTTTAGCTTTCGCACCAGAGAGTCCTACTGCTCGAAGATTTTCAACAGATTGCAAAGCAATTATCTTTGGATTTATATCGCCACCAACTAATTCTTTTAAGCGCCCATGAATTGTGCTCGCTGCCTTTCCTGACAATTGTTGGGAGACGACAGATGAAACCAAAGATTGAAAATTACTCTCTTTAGATGCTTTCCGGCCTATTGTGCACAGTGGATTATTTGACACAACATCTTCAAATTTTGAGTCTATTTCACAGATATTTGCACAAATTGACTTCATCTTTGGTGCTGAAATGAGCATTCGCTTACTCTAGACTGAGCGATCATTACTTACTAGGAGAGAAATGACACCAGTTAGCGTTTGGGCAATAACAATATTGATTTTGATGGCCGTGCTTGCCTTTGACTTAGCGCTAGCTGTCAAAAATCGTTCCAAAGTTACTTCAACCAAAGAAGCCGGAATATGGATCACAATTTATATTTTGGGCGCAATAATATTTGGTGCAACTCTAGACACCACAAATAATCCGGCGTCACGTAGTGAATTTTTCGCTGGCTGGTTAACTGAGTATTCATTGTCCATTGATAACGTCTTTGTATTCATCATAATTTTAACTAAATTAAAAATTGAAAAGACCCAAGCCCAACTTGTTTTACTTTGGGGAATAATCATGGCGCTGGTGCTTCGTGGCGCTTTTATTGCAGCAGGTGCTGCGCTTATTAATAGATTTATTGCCATATTTTTCGTTTTCGGTGTCTTCCTGCTTTATACGGCGTGGCATTTAGCAACAGAAAACAGCACGGGAAGTCTTCACGATGAACAATGGAAAGAAAATAAATTAATCACAGCTCTGAGGGCAAGAGGAGCATCGACTTTTACAATTGCTCTGGTTGCAGTAGGAACCACAGATTTGTTATTTGCTCTTGATTCAATCCCAGCTATTTTTGGCTTGACCAAAGATCCTTACATTGTCTTTACCGCAAATGCATTTGCATTAATGGGATTACGTCAACTTTATTTCCTACTTGGAGACTTCCTAAATAGATTAATTTACTTATCTAAAGGGTTGTCCATAATTCTCGGATTTATCGGAGTTAAATTGATTATCGAGGCACTCCATGGAATTGGAGTTCATGACATTTTAGGAGTGCACATTCCTGAAGTCTCACTAGCGGTAAGTCTTGGCGTAATCGCAGCATCTTTGGGGGTTACGACCCTCATCAGCCTTGGAGTAACTTCGAAGCGCAATTAAATCTGAAGAGGAGTAATAAATGTCAGTTAAAGAGTATGCAGTTGTTACAGGAGCAAGTAGTGGTATCGGCGCAGCAACGGCACGTTTGCTCGCAAAAAATGGTTATCACGTCATCGCGGCTGCTCGCCGTGAAGATCGGCTAACCAAACTAGCCAAAGAAGATTCAAATATTGAGCCATTTTTTTTGGATGTGACTGACCCAAAAAGCATAGAGGGATTAACGGCACATCTAAAAGGTAAACCAGTTTCAATTCTGGTTTCAAACGCAGGCGGAGCCTTTGATGCCTTAGCGGTTACAGATGCAGACCCAGAGCTTTGGATGAAAACTTATGAAGTAAATGTTGTTGGATCGGTTCGAATGGTTGCCGCAATCACTCCAATAATGAAAAGTTTTGGCCGCGGACATATTGTTATCATTTCATCAACTGCAGGACATATTGTTTATGAAAATGGTGGAAGTTATACATCCGCGAAAGCCGGCGAAACAGCACTCGCTAGAACGTTGCGACTTGAATTGAGTGGAGAGCCAATTCGAATCACTGAGATTGCGCCAGGTATGGTCAAGACTGATGAATTTGGCATGGTGCGATATGGCGGCGATGCAGAACGAGTTGCCAAGATTTACGAAGGTGTAGAGGCTTTAACAGCCGAAGATATTGCCGAGGCAGTCAGGTGGAGTGTGATGCTTCCACATCACTTCAATATAGATTCGATGATAGTGCGACCACTTGCACAAGCGGCTCAACATAAAGTTCATCGAGTACCATCAGTCAAATGAAACCAATTGAGGCAGATTCGCTGGCCCAACTTCGCAAACGCAAAAGTGCTAAGTGGCGGGCGTTTCCAGCGGATGTACTTCCATTGCCAGTTGCTGAAATGGATTTTCAAATCTCAGATTCAATTAAAAAGGTACTTCATGATTTAGTAGATAGATCAGATTTAGGCTATTTGGCTTCGGTACCAGAACTTCCAGAAGCCTTTGCATCCTTTGCCAAGCGCAGATGGAATTGGATACTAGAACCTGAGCATGTGCACTTAGGCACTGATGTGGGTGTCGTGATTGTTGAAATTCTAAGATTGCTAGGTAAACCAGGGGATCGCGTTGTTATAACCACTCCCGTTTATCCGGCTTTTGCATATTGGATTAAAGAAGTCCATATGGAAGCCGATGAACGCCCTTTAATCGAAGAAAATGGTAATTGGAGATTAGATTTTGCAGCGATTGAAAAAGCATTTGCTAGTGGTTCAAAGTTTTTTCTAATGTCTAGCCCACATAATCCACTTGGCTTGATTTACGAAAAGGAAGATCTCTCAAAACTTGCCGAACTAGCAAAAGCTTATAATGTAATTATTATCAGTGATGAGATTCATGCACCACTGACTTTTACTTCAGGGAAATTTGTCCCTTTCTTAACGGTTAGCGATACTGCTAGAGAAGTAGGAATTACTGTTACTTCAGCAAGTAAATCTTGGAATTTAGCCGGATTAAAATGTGGATTCTTCTATACGCAAAGTGAAAAGTTGCGCGAGGCTCTAGCGCCTCTAGCGATTGGCATTCATCATCGCGCATCAATCACAGGGGCATTTGGCATGGTGGCGGCTTTTAACGATTCAGATGCATGGCTAGATTCAGTAATCGCCCGTTTGGAATTAAACAAAAAACTTCTCGATGAACTAGTTAGTGGAACTCCACTTAAAGTTAGCAACCCACACAACAGTTATTTATCTTGGATCGATTTTAGAGCCACAGATTTAGGTGAAGACCCAGCTGCTGTGATTTTAGAACGAGCAAAAATTGCGGTTAATAGTGGCTTAGCATTTGGTGAACCTGGCAAA
>JBILFD010000038.1:0-7149 GCA_044351765.1 Candidatus Nanopelagicaceae bacterium
GGAACCGTCCATTCAGTTCCACGCTTGATGCAAGGTCAAGGTTTAATTCTTGGTGTTGGCGCGATGGAGTATCCAGCTGAATATCAGGGCGCTAGTGATGAAACGCTTGCACGCCTTGCGATTAGCAAAACCGTAACTCTCACAAGCACTTACGACCATCGAATTATCCAAGGTGCTCAATCCGGAGATTTCTTGCGTCGGGTTCATGAGATCTTGCTTGGCGAAGAGAGTTTTTACGATGAGATTTTCGCCGCTCTTCGTATTCCGTATGCCCCAATTCGTTGGAATGCAGATATTGAGCGCACCAAAGATGATGACATTCATAAAACTGCACGCGTTCAGGAGTTAATCCACGCTTATCGCAGCCGTGGTCACTTAATGGCCGATACCGATCCACTTGAATTCCATATGCGCTCACATCCAGATTTAGATGTTGTAACTCATGGTTTAACTCTTTGGGATCTTGATCGCGAAGTAGCCACTGGTGGTTTTGGAACTCAGCCGTTTATGAAGTTGCGTAACATTCTTGGAATTTTGCGTGATTCATATTGCCGAGCAATTGGTATTGAGTACATGCACTTGAGCGACCCGACAGAGCGCAAATGGATGCAAAGCAAAATTGAAGTTGGATCACCAAGAATTCCTCGTGAAGAACAACTTAGAATTTTGCGTAAGTTAAATAGCGCAGAAGCCTTTGAAACATTCCTGCAAACTAAGTTTGTTGGGCAAAAGAGATTCTCACTTGAAGGTGGCGAATCTGTAATTCCAATTCTGGATGCAATTCTTTCCTCCGCTGCTGAAGCCCAGTTGCAAGAGGTAAGTATTGGTATGCCGCACCGTGGCCGTTTAAATGTGTTAGCAAATATCGCTGGAAAATCTTATGGCCAAATTTTCCAAGAGTTTGAAGGTCACTACGCTGAGAATGCAGTTCAAGGTTCGGGCGATGTTAAATACCATTTAGGTAGCACCGGAAGATTTACGGCTGAATCTGGCGCACAAACTAATGTTTATCTGGCCGCAAACCCTTCACACTTAGAAGCTGTAAACCCAGTTCTTGAAGGAATCGTCCGCGCAAAGCAAGATCGTACAAACATTCGCGAGGCGTATTCAATTCTTCCGGTTTTATTGCATGGTGACGCTGCATTTGCAGGACAAGGTGTAGTTGCTGAAACTTTGAACTTATCCCAACTGCCTGGATATCGCACCGGTGGAACCATTCATGTAATTGTTAATAACCAGGTTGGATTTACTACATCACCAAACGCTGCTCGTTCATCAAGATATGCAACTGATGTTGCTCGAACGGTTCAGGCGCCGATTTTCCACGTAAACGGTGACGATCCAGAAGCTTGCGTACGCGTTGCTCGTCTGGCCTTTGAATATCGCCAAGAATTTAACAAAGATGTTGTAATCGACATGATTTGTTACCGCCGTCGCGGTCACAACGAGGGCGACGAACCAAGTTTTACTCAACCACTTATGTACAAGTTGATTGATGAAAAACGATCAACTCGTACTTTGTATACCGAAGCATTAATTGGACGTGGAGATATCTCTACTGAAGAAGCTGATGAAGTACTTCGCGACTTCCAGAGCCAACTTGAAAATATTTTCACAGCAGTCCATAACACCGAACCAGAACCAGATGGCACCAAAGTTCCTGATTTCCATGGCCCTGATGTAGTGAATACTGCAATTCCTGAAGTTGTTGCTCGCAAAATTGCCGCAACCCAAACTGCTACTCCAGATGGATTTACAATTCATCCAAAACTTATTCCACAACTTGCGCGCAGAGTTGAAATGTTAAATGAAGGAACTATCGATTGGGCAATGGGCGAAGCACTCGCATTCGGCTCAATTTTGCTAGATGGCAAACACATTCGTTTAGCTGGGCAAGATGTTGGACGTGGAACATTCAGTCAACGTCACGCAGTCATCACCGATCAACTAACTGGTAATGAATGGATGCCACTTCGAGGATTGATCGAAAACGAAAATCAATTCTTCGTAATTAACTCTTTGTTATCTGAATATGCCGCGATGGGATTTGAATACGGTTACTCAGTTGAGCGCGAGGATTCACTTGTACTTTGGGAAGGTCAATTCGGAGATTTCGCAAATGGTGCCCAAACCATCATTGATGAATTTATCTCTTCTTCCCTACAAAAATGGGGCGAGCGTTCCTCTGTTGTATTGCTTCTTCCACATGGTTACGAAGGCCAAGGCCCAGATCATTCATCAGCGCGTATCGAAAGATTCTTGTTGCTTTGCGCCGAAGAAAATATGACCGTAGCTCAACCTTCTACACCTGCCTCTTACTTCCACCTGCTGCGTTGGCACATGGCAAACCCAGCACGTCGTCCATTAATTGTCTTTACTCCTAAGTCCATGTTGCGTTTAAAAGCTGCTGCTTCATCACTTGCCGATTTCACTACAGGTAATTTCAAAACTTTGATTGATGATCCAACTGTTTCAAATGCAACTAGATTGATTTTCTGTTCTGGCAAGGTTTATCACGACCTAACCGCAGAGCGCGCAAAGTTGGGTGAGAACACAACTGCGATTGTTCGAATTGAACAGCTTTATCCATTGCCTGCTCAAGCAATGCGCGAAGTTGCTGCAAAACATCCAAATGCATCGATGCTTTGGGTCCAAGATGAACCAGCAAACCAAGGTCCTTGGCCATTTATTGCACTTAATACATTAGAAGTATTTGATGGTCGAGTTTTGCGTCGAGTGTCTCGTCGTGCTTCAGCAGCACCGGCTACTGGAAATCATCACTTACATGAAGAAGAGCAAAAAGCTTTAATTTTTGAAGCATTCCAGCGCTAGAAGTTATCTTCTTTTCCAATATCTAAATAGAAATTTTCCAATAATCTCTTTACGGGTAAGAAAACCCCAACTTCTAGAATCGATACTTGGTTCAGAGTTGTCACCTTCAACCCAAAACCGTTTTTTCTCAATTTTTGTAATTCGCTTGATGTACTGAATCCCGGGTTGATCATCTCTTTCGATGACCACAATATTTCCTACTTCAAGTTTCTTACGTCTAGGTCTCCATCTGACCACAACCCAGTCGCCCTCATTTAATGTCGGGGCCATAGATGCTCCGCTAACAGCGACTGTGCCGTACCTACTTAAAAACCTTTTACCTAGGCGCACTAAAACCTTGAGGCCAACCAAGATAGCCGCTTGGGTTCTGGGCTTGAATTTTCCTAATGCAGGATTACTGGACACAGTAGTAGTCTGGCACTTAATCGATTTAACCAAAACCTAGAAATGGCAACCTTTTCCAGGTCCAGGATCAAATTAGGAGAGGCACAAATGTTAAAAGGCAGAATTAACTCTTATAGCGCTGGCGCTGCGTTGAAAGCGGTCGAGTCATTTTTCGCACCAAAGCAAACAGTTCTAGCCCACTGCGATCTTCCTTGCGGAATTTACGATCCATCCCAAGCCAAAATTGAAGCTCTTTCAGTTAAGGCTGCCATGGAAAAATATGCAGCAAGCAGTGATCCAGATTTCAAATCACGTGCAGTCGCTGTTAAAGAAGAGCGCTCTCACCAAGTGAAAGAGCATCTATGGGTGCTTTGGACTGATTACTTTAAGCCAAATCATTTTGAGGCTTATCCAAACCTGCACACCTTGTTTAACGAAGCAACAAAACTTGCTGGTGCTGCTGGAACAAAAGGAACCAATGATGTTGCAGTTGCCGACAAATTGCTAGCAAAAATCGAAGAGATTTCTGAGATTTTTTGGGCAACTAAGAAGTAATAAAGAAGTAATAAAGCTTGTCCAAATAATTTACTAGATAAGTTATTCAGGACAAAAAAAGTAAGTTATTGATGGCTTAACGATTGGGCCGCGGCTTTAGCAAGAAATGAAACGCGATCAACTACAGCGCGAATCACTAAGCCGCGGGCAATCAAACGCTCTTGTTCATGGACTTCAATTTCAAAAGTTAATCTGTTATTTTCCACTTTTGTACACGTTGCTATTGCTCGAACTTCGGCACCAATACTCGCGGTTGAAACATGATCAAACTCGACTCGAATTCCAACAGAAGTTTCTCCCTGTTCCATACTTTCCAGCAGCGCCGCAATCGTCGCGCTTTCAGCAAGTGCAATCACTTGAGGAGTCGCCAGTACCGGAACATCTCCACTTCCGTGTGCAATTGCGGTGTCGCCTTGGCGCACACTCATTCCTGACATTCCAACTACACCCAAATACTTTTCTGATAATTGTTCGGTGCTCATTTTCCTTGCTCTTCAATCATTATTAAGGGATCTCCCTCTTGAATAATCTCTCCAGGTGAAACTGCAATTTCTATCACTTTTCCGGAAACCTCAGATAAAACAGGGATTTCCATTTTCATAGAATCAAGAAGTAACACAGTCTGACCGATTGTTACCAATTCCCCTACCGAGACTGAAATAGACAACACATTCGCCACCATCTCGGCGCGAATCGTGTGGATCTTCTGGATTGCTTCAGCCATATGAGCAACTTACTCAGGAATTATTACTCTTGCTCGTAACTCTCGCGAATTTCGACGTGAGTTTGAATAAAAGTGTCAGTAGAAATTTCGGTGTAGGTGATGGTCTGTGACCATGAGATGCTCTGAACCGCCAGATCACTCGCTATCCGTTGGCGTAATTCTTGCGGCGCAGTTTCGGTGCATGACCTAGCCAGTAATTTTCGGAATCTATGCTCGGCTACTTGCTCATCAGCACAGGGTGGGCATTCGCTTAAATGAAATTCGATGGCATGACTTACTTGTTGATCTTCTATTTCACCATCAATGAATAGAACCAGAGCATGCAAAACATCAGTGCATGGAGTTTGATGAGGATTACCGCAACTCATTTTTCATCACCTACACTCTTTATGAATCCACTTTCAATTGCGTAATCAGTTAACAAATCACGAAGCAATTTCCGCCCGCGGTGAAGGCGAGACATAACTGTTCCTGAAGGTGTATCCATGATCTCTGAAATTTCTTTATAAGAAAAACCTTCTACATCTGCCAAGTAGACGGCAAGACGAAACTCTTCCGGAAGTGATTGCATTGCCCGCTTAATATCGCCATCTGGAAGATTTTCCAACGCCTCAACTTCTGCTGATTTTCCTTGATCGCTCGTATGTGAAGCAGATTTAGCTAATTGCCAATCTTCAATCTCACCATCTGAAATTAATGGCTGTCGTTGGTTTTTTCGATAAATATTTATAAAAGTAGTTGTCAGGATTCGGTACAACCAGGCTCTTAGATTTGTACCCTCTTCAAATTGATGGAATGAGTTAAACGCTTTTGCATATGTTTCTTGGACTAAATCCTGGGCATCTTCAGGATTTTTTGTCATCCGTAGGGCGGCACTATAAAGAGCATCCAAAAATGGAAGCGCGTCTTTTTCAAATCTTGCTTTGCGCTGACTCGCGCTTTCTTTGCTTTTTGCAACTGCTTTGTTACGCGCTAATGGTTCAAGAGAGCCTTCTGATCGGCTTTCTGTCCCCTCAATATCTTTTGCGCGCGTCACAAGAGATGACTTTACACTCATACTCAAATCAACAATCTGGTGGTAGGTCTTATTCCCTGTTCTCCCCGGTTATTCCCAGCCACTCTCTGCTATTCCCAGCTACTCCGGTTGCGCTCAAGTCGCTGCTCAGGAACGCCGGTTTACAAAAGTGTTTGTGCTTCGCCTAACGGAATTTCAAGTAGTAGCGAAGCAGAATTGTTTCGAACGAAATTGACTTGATTAGAGACTGGATGCGCATTTAACCCAGCGCTCTCAGGAGATAAACCATGATTAATTAAATCTCGAGCACTTACTTCATCAGTTATTTTTGGATCTAACCATCTTTGCCAATCATCATTTGGTAAAAAAAGCGGCATGCGGTGATGAATGCCTGCAAGAAAACCTTCCGCCTCTTTGGTAATAATTGCTGCAGTTCCATTCTCATAAATTCCAGCCATCGCTAATTGTTTTTTATCTTTTCGCTGAATAAAAAATGGTTGCTTACTTGGGTATTGCCCTAATTCGGTAGCCCACTCAAAATATCCAGTTGCTGGAATCAAACAACGGCGAGCGCGGAATGCAGATTTAAATGATGGTTTCTCATGAACGGATTCACTTCGTGCGTTAATTGTATTTGCACCTGTAAATCCACTTTTTGCCCAAGTTGGAATTAATCCCCATTTCATAATCTCTAAGCGCTGTTCGACAATTACATAGATATCTGTAGTCGGCGCAATGTTCCAACTTTGGCTAAGTTCGCGCTCTGGCACTCCGACTAAAGCAAATTGCGTTGCAATCTCATCGATACTTGCCGTTGCCGCAAAACGTCCACACATAAGCCAAGCCTACGACGCACTAGCCGCAGTAATCGCACCAAATACGCAGGTATTGCTGATCCAAACGCTGAAAATCTAGACGCTTTTAAATGGGTATCCTTAGCAGGTGCCAAATACATCAAATGAGCTATGGCTTGCCCCGCAGGCTCGTGAGATGTTAGCCGCGTCTGTAGCAATCCCTAGTTCAAAATCGGTAATGAATCGTGCGTTAGTGCTTGGCGCACTTGCGAGTACACCATCCACTCTTTACCGACCGCTCTACTCGCGCGACAGCTCACTTATGGTCGCCGGATTGCGGGCCATGGGAACTTGGATTGATGAGCAACCAAAATCAATCTCGATCTCCCCACGTCCTTTAGTTGCAGTAAACAAGATTGATGTTGGAAATGCCGGAACCGTAATGCGCTTCTTGCCGCCACTTGCGGCTCTAGCTCTTGGCGATATCGCTTTTGACGGAGATGCCCGCTCACATGAACGTCCACTCGCTCCGGTTATCAAAGCACTAATCGAGTTAGGTGCCGACATTGATCACGGTGGCCGTTTTGGTTTACCACTAATTATTCATGGCTCTGGATCATTAAAAGGTGGCGAAATTTCAATTGATGCAAGCGCATCAAGCCAATTTGTTTCCGCTCTCCTTTTGGCTGCACCGCGAATGGATAAAGGTTTAACTGTTAAAAATATTGGACCTTCACTTCCATCTGCACCGCACATTGAAATGACTGTTGCAATGTTGCGCGAGCGCGGTATAAAAGTTGATAACTCAGAACCAAATTTATGGAAAGTATCTCCGGGAGAAATAT
>JBILFD010000064.1:0-5589 GCA_044351765.1 Candidatus Nanopelagicaceae bacterium
TTGCCAAAATTTCATTTAACTCAATGATCTCGGCCATAAGGATGTTGAATTCATCGATGATTTTTTGGCGCTCAAGAGCTGCCAATCTGCGAAGTTGCATATCCAAAATGGCATTTGCTTGCACTTCGTCAACATCAAGTAACTTCATTAAACCGTTACGGGCATCGTCGGTGCTTTGGCTTGCGCGAATAAGAGCAATAACTGCATCCAGTGCATCAAGCGCCTTTAGATAACCACTCAAGATGTGAGCGCGCTTTTCTTTTTCCGCTAATCTAAATTTTGTTCGGCGAACAATTACTTCAATCTGATGGTCAATGTAATAACGGATAAATTCGTCGAGACGCAAGGTGCGTGGAACACCATCAACAAGTGCCAACATATTTGCGCCGAAAGTTTCTTGCAATTGAGTGTGTTTAAAAAGGTTGTTCAAAACAACTTTAGCTACTGCATCTTTTTTCAACACAACAACTAAACGTTGTCCTAAGCGCTCATTTCCTTCATCTCTTACATCTGCAATTCCAGCGATTTTTCCGTCTTTAACAAGATCAGCAATTTTCAACGCCACGTTGTCTGGGTTTACTTGATATGGAAGTTCACTTACAACTAAACATGTGCGACCGTTAATTTCTTCAACTTCAACAACGGCTCGCATGGTGATTGATCCACGGCCAGTGCGATAAGCATCTTCAATTCCCTGGCGACCAACAACTAAACCTTTAGTTGGAAAATCAGGTCCTTTTACAAATCCAAGTAATGCTTCCAATAATTCAGAACTGCTGGCATCTGGGTGTTCTAGAGACCATTGCACTCCACGACAAACTTCAGTCAGGTTGTGTGGCGGAATATTTGTCGCCATACCAACTGCAATTCCAGCACTTCCGTTAACTAAAAGATTAGGAAAGCGACTTGGCAAAACTGTAGGTTCTTCTGAACGTCCGTCATAGTTTGGTGTGAAATCAACTGTGCCTTGTTCGATGTCACGCATCATCTCCATTGCAAGTGGAGCAAGACGAGCTTCGGTGTAACGCATTGCGGCAGCTGGATCATTTCCAGGTGAACCAAAGTTTCCGTTTCCATCAACAAGTGGATAACGCAAAGACCAAGTTTGGGCTAAGCGCACCAAAGTGTCATAAATAGCAGTGTCACCGTGTGGGTGGTAATTACCCATTACGTCACCAACTACGCGTGAAGATTTGTAATAACCACGATCAGGTCTGTAGCCCGCATCAAACATTGCGTAAAGAACGCGGCGGTGAACTGGTTTTAATCCATCACGAATATCCGGAAGCGCACGACCAACGATCACACTCATCGCATAGTCGAGGTAAGAACGTGCCATCTCCACTTGGAGATCGACAAGTTCTACCCGGTCGCGTGTCTCATCCATAATTTACAAACTCCATAACCTAGATATCTAAGAACCGAACATCTTTTGCATTACGTTGAATAAAGTTTCTGCGCATTTCAACATCTTCACCCATGAGTACTGAGAAAAGATCATCTGCTGCTACTGCATCTTCAAGAGTTACTTGAATTAATACGCGAGTATCTGGATCCATTGTGGTATCCCAAAGTTCCTTGGCCGGCATTTCACCAAGACCTTTGAATCGCTGGATTCCGTCTTCTTTAGGAAGACGTTTGTTGTTGTCTAAACCAATTTTTATCATTCCGTCGCGTTCGCGATCTGAGAATGCATACTGGACTGGCTCTTTACCGCCCCACTTCAATTTATAAAGAGGTGGTTGCGCTAAATAAACATATCCGCCTTCTAGTAACGGGCGCATAAAACGGAAAAGTAATGTTAGGAGCAACGTACGAATATGTTGTCCGTCGACATCAGCATCAGCCATCAACACAATCTTGTGATATCTAAGTTTTGCGATATCAAATTCATCGTGGACGCCAGTACCTAGTGCAGTTATCAATGCTTGCACTTCATTGTTTTGCAAAACTCGGTCAATGCGCGCCTTCTCAACGTTAAGAATTTTTCCACGGATCGGCAAGATTGCTTGGAACTTTGAATCACGGCCACCTTTAGCGGAACCACCGGCCGAATCGCCCTCAACTATATAAAGCTCGCACTTGCTTGGATCTGTCCATTGGCAATCCGCCAATTTTCCAGGCATTCCGCGACCTTCAAGCAAACCTTTTCGTGATCTTGAAAGCTCGCGTGCTTTACGTGCAGCAACTCGAGCTGTTGCAGCATCAATACATTTGCGAATTACATCGCGGCCTTCGCTTGGATTTGTCTCAAACCAAGCACCTAATCTTTCGTGCACAACTTTTTGAGTAAAAGATTTCGCTTCAGTATTTCCTAATTTTGTTTTGGTCTGTCCCTCAAATTGAGGCTCACCTAATTTAATGGAAACGATTGCGGTTAGACCTTCGCGCACATCGTCACCTGTTAAGCGATCTTCCTTTTTACGAATTAATCCCCACTCTTCACCGAATTTATTTACGATTGATGTAAGAGAAGTACGGAAGCCTTCTTCGTGCGTTCCACCCTCTTGAGTATTAATGGTATTTGCAAAGGTATAAACAGATTCGGTGTAGCCAATGCTCCATTGCATTGCGACTTCAAGTGATAACTGAGCTTTAACATCCTCTGAATCAAAAGCAATAATGCTTTTGTGTGATTCACCTTTTGTTGAATTTAAATGTTTTACAAAATCTGAAATTCCACCGTCGTATTTGTAAGTTACATGAATCGGTTCGCCTTTTTCATCAACATGTCCTGCGCGCTCATCGCGCAAAGTTATAGTCATGCCACGATTTAGAAATGCCATTTCACGAAAACGAGTTGAAAGAATTTCAAAAGAATAAACTGTAGTTTCAAAAATTTCTTCAGATGCCCAAAAAGTTACTTTGGTTCCGGTCTTCGAAGTTTTTTCACCTTTTTTAAGTGGCGCTTGTGGAACACCTAATTTGTAACTTTGGGTGTGAAAAAATCCTTCGCGTTGTACTTCAACATCAAGTCGTGTACTCAGTGCGTTTACTACTGAAACACCAACACCATGAAGTCCACCTGAAACTGCATATCCGCCGCCGCCAAATTTTCCACCGGCGTGTAAAACGGTAAGCACAACTTCAACAGCTGGCTTTCCTTCGCTTTCAACAATATCTACTGGAATTCCACGCCCGTTATCGGTGACACTAACTCCGCCATTACTTTCAAGAACTACATCAATCTGCGTGCAATAACCGGCGAGTGCTTCATCAACCGAGTTATCGACAACTTCATAAACTAAATGATGTAAACCACGTTCACCGGTGGAACCGATATACATTCCGGGGCGTTTGCGAACGGCATCAAGTCCTTCAAGAACTTGAATCGCGCTAGCGTCATATTCGCGCTTGCCCTCTGAACTCAATTTAAACCCCACTCCATCTAGTCCGCTAGCTATCCGGTTTTGACTCTCGTTTTAGCCGGGTTGTTGCACCTTTCACACGGCAGGGGGTAATCCTATTAGGTATTTTGAACTTAACCAGCCAAAATTCGGCTTCTATTGGGGGCTGGGGAAAAGTAACCCCCTACTTAAACTCCCCCCACACAACTGGGGTTAACCGTAGGTATCGCGCGGACCACGCCCCCCTTTGACCGTCCAACCCCCGCGCCTCCATGAAGGTGAACGCGGTCCGACTACCTCAATCCCATTTAACTCCAGCCCCTCGGCTGCGATCCGCCGCTTCAAATCATCACTCATCAATCGAAGTTGAGTGGCCCAAGCAGTACTTCTGGCTTCAATCAACAATTTTCCATCGGTTAACCGCATTGGTTTCGCATTTTGCGCAATATCGGCACCAACAATCTCATCCCACCTAGTAAATAAATCTCCAACTTTTAAATGCTCACTCCAACCTTGATCTGCAATCAATTCAGAAAGTGATTGATTTATTAATTGCGGGCCGACAGATTGAGTTTCATCATTTTCGGTATTTTCCCTACGAGAAGGTGAGCCTTCTTTACGAAATCGGTGCGAATGTCTGCGCGCTGATGCAAGTAATGCTCGAGCTAAATCTCGTTGGCTACTCATTTAAAGTTCCGCTGCGCACATAAATTTTCCGGTGAAGTAAATCTTGCGGCAAATCTTCTTCTACCGCAGCTGTAACAATCACTTGTTCGCCATCCTTAATTAATTCCACTAACGCTTTTCTACGTGCTGCATCTAGCTCGGCAAATACATCATCAAGGATCAAGATAGGCAAATCACCATCGGAACGGAAGAGGTGATACGCAGCAACTCTAAGCGAGAGAGCAAAAGACCACGATTCGCCTTGGCTTGCATAACCGCGAACCGGTGTAGCGCCTAGTGTCAAAAGTAAATCATCTCGGTGCGGACCAATTAAAGAAAGCCCTCTTTCAATTTCAGCTCTTCTTAGTTCGGGTAGTGCTAATAAAATTTCGGCTTCGATTTCACTTGCTTCGCGTTGTTTTAAATCACCTGAGCATTTGTATTCAATATTTACATCATCGCCCGCTGCAATTTTCGAATAAGCGTTTAACACTAAAGGTCTTAGCTCTTCGACTAAAGCTAATCTTGCAGCTATTACCTGACTAGCTAATTTCGCTAATTGGCCATCCCATGGAACTAACTCTCGTTCGTTAGGTCGGGTTTTCAAAAGCGAGTTACGTTGTTTAATAACTCTTTCATAATCTGTGATGGTTCCGGCAAGTCGTGGTGTGCGAGAAATTAAAATCTTGTCTAAGTAATCTCGTCTTTCACTTGGATCGCCTTTTACTAATGACAGATCTTCTGGGGTAAACAAGACCGCACGCAAATGTCCTAGTAGTTCTTTTGTGGATCTACTCGGGCTTTGATTTATGCGTCCACGATTTGCTCGCCCATTATTAATTTCAATTTCTAGCAACTCTTCACGGTCATCATTCATAACCTTTGCGCGGATATAAGCCCGTTCACAACCCAAACGAATTAGCGGTGTGTCCGAACCGGTTCTGTGAGATGACAGATAGGCCAAATAGCCGATTGCTTCTGCGAAATTGGTTTTACCTTCGCCATTGCTGCCAATAAAAGTAGTGATTCCAGGTCTTAAAACTAATTCAGCGTTCTTATAGGACCTGAAATCAGTTAAAGATAAAAAAGTTAGGTGCACTGTTAAGAGGAGTACCGCATTGGCATCAGCAAGTAGCGATAAGAAAAATCTGATTCGCCGTCAGCGCTAGATTTTCCAGAAAGTACTGCGGGCTTGCTTCCACCTGTAAATGCAATTTCCACAAATGGTGAATTAACAGCGGCTAATCCATCAAGGAGGAAGGTGGGATTAAAAGCGATTGATAGCGCTTCGCCATCAAATGCAATTTCAATTTCTTCGGTCGCTTGTGCGTCGTCGCCTACTCCGGCTTCAAGTGTTAGTGCGCCTGGATTAAAAGCTAAACGAAGTGGAACAGTTTTATCTGCAACTAATGCAACTCTCCGAACAGAATCTACAAAAGGTGCAACTTCAACTACTGCTGTTGCGCTGCGCTCTGAAGGAAGTAGGTGTCGGTATGGTGGGAAAGTTCCATCAAGCATTCTTGATGTCATAACTTTTCCTTCACTTGCAAAACCAATTAGTCGCTCCGTCGCAGTA
>JBILFD010000040.1:0-6843 GCA_044351765.1 Candidatus Nanopelagicaceae bacterium
AAGCGACCAAGGCGATCAAGCCCGAGTAGCGACACCAGTTGAAGCCTTACGAAACGGCGCTGATTTAGTTGTGATTGGCCGGCCAATTACAGTCGGACAAATTGGGACATCTGCCAGCGCGGCTGCAATTGCTAAAGAAATTCAAGATGCCGGTTACGGTGATACTCGCTAGATTGACGGCATGGCGCTACCGGTACTTACCCCAGAACAACGTGCACAAGCACTAGCGAAAGCTGCAGTTGCTCGCAAAGAGCGTGCTGAAATTAAGGGACGTCTAAAAAAAGGTGAACTCTCTTTAGAACAGGTTATTCAATCAGGGCAAGAAATTGAGAGCATTGGAAAGATGAAAGTAATCGCTTTGATTGAATCACTCCCTGGCGTTGGCAAAGTAAGAGCAAAATCAGTTATGGAAAAGATTGGAATTGCAGAAAGTCGCAGAATCCGTGGCTTAGGAGTTCATCAAATCCGTGAACTAACTGCTCATTTTAATTTAATCTAGCCGTTAAGATTGGGACATGAAGTTAATCGTCCTCTCTGGTCCCGGTGGAGTAGGTAAATCGACGGTAATTTCATATTTACGAGCAAATGAGAGCAATGTTTGGGTAAGTGTTTCCGCAACAACTAGAGCTCCTCGCGTTGGGGAAGTCGATGGGATTGATTACTACTTCTTATCTGACTCAGAGTTTGATAAATGGATTTCCGAAGATAAATTTTTAGAGTGGGCTGATTTTGCTGGCGCGCGTTATGGAACTCCTAAACAATTTGTCGATGAGCATTTGAATAACGGTAAAAGCGTTTTATTGGAGTTAGAGATATCTGGAGCCAGACAAGTTCGTGCAAAAAATCCAGAGGCGTTACTAGTGTTTCTGGCCCCTCCGTCCTGGGAAGAGCTTGAAGAAAGGCTCTTTAAACGCGGTACCGACACCGAAGAAAGACGGGCAGCAAGGCTGGCGTTAGCCCGGGCTGAGATGGCCGCTCAAGGGGAATTTGACCTAACTTTGATAAATACGAGCGTAGAAGAGGTTGCTAAGAGGCTGATATCCTTGGCACTTACTTAGCAGCTGGATTCAGCTGGTTCGATGGTTTTAGTTGATCTATTTGAGGAGCTTTCTGTGCATGCAAGCGATGGAATCACAAATCCGCCCATTGATGAATTGTTGGACAAAGCCGGATCTAAGTACAACTTAGTGATCTTCTCAGCCAAACGTGCCAGACAGATCAATGCTTATTACTCTCAACTCAGCGAAGGCTTACTTGAGTACGTCGGGCCTTTGGTCGAAACTCACGTACATGAAAAACCGCTATCAATTGCGTTCCGTGAGATTAATGAGGGTTTAGTAACTCTAGAGCCGCTAGATCCAATCGAAGCTCAAGCGTAGTAAGCAAAAACTTATGCGTTCCCCACGCAAAATCATATTAGGTGTCTCTGGTGGAATCGCTGCCTATAAATCAGCGGAACTTCTACGCAGACTGCAAGATCGCGGATTTGATATCACAGTTATTCCGACTCAAGCATCATTGAATTTTGT
Source organism: Candidatus Nanopelagicaceae bacterium (assembly GCA_044351765.1). GTDB lineage: Bacteria > Actinomycetota > Actinomycetes > Nanopelagicales > Nanopelagicaceae > UBA3012. The sequence continues at coordinate 1,530 of JBILFD010000040.1, forward strand.
TGGAGTAGCGACATGGGAAGGCTTGTCCGGCAATCCAGTTCAAAGTGATTTATGGCAAAACATTTCACAAGTACCACATGTTAATTTAGCGAAAAATAGTGACGCAATTTTAATTGCTCCTGCAACCGCTGATCTAATGGCTAAATTAGCAATAGGTCGAGCCGATGATCTGCTTACAACAACAGTTTTATCCTCTGATGCTCCAAAGATTTTGATTCCAGCAATGCATCCAAATATGTGGCTCAATCCGGCAACTCAAGCAAATGTAAAGTTGCTAGCCGAACGTGGTTTTCACATTCTAGAACCAGCGATTGGACCACTAACTAGTGGGGACACTGGAATCGGCCGTTTCCCTGAGAGCTTTGAAATTATTGATTTCTTTCTAGCAAGCATTGGCAGTAAATCAGATTTACTTGGAAAGAAAGTTTTAATAACGGCTGGCGGAACCCGCGAAGAGATTGATCCGGTCAGATATATTGGAAATCGGTCATCGGGTAAGCAAGGTTATGCGTTGGCTAACGCTGCAGCAGCGCGCGGAGCCAATGTTGTTTTGATATCAGCCAATGTTTCAATTGAGGATCCAGTGGGTGTGGAAGTTGTTAAAGTTAAGAGCGCGCTTGAAATGGGCGACAAATTGTTTGAATTGGCCGAATCTCAAGATTTGATCATGATGAGCGCGGCGGTTTCTGATTATCGAGTCGCCGATAGAAGTGAAAACAAGATCAAAAGGGATGGATCATCTCTAAAACTTGAACTGATTGAAAACCCGGATTTGATCGCCACAGTTTCGGTTGCTGAACGCCCAAATCGTAAGAATCAAATCATTATGGCTTTCGCAGCAGAAACCTCAATATCTCTAGAAGAGGCTCGCGAGAAGCTACTTCGCAAAGGGGTAGATCTGCTATTCCTAAATGATGTCTTGAACCAAGATGTATTTGGTTCTGAAAATAACGGTGGATATTTATTGGATTCTGCTGGGGTTATTGCTCAACTTCCATACCAATCCAAGGACACGCTAGCCGAACATTTACTGGATTTAGTAGCAAAACGACTAGATTAGCGCAATGCCTAATCGACTTTTTACCTCTGAATCTGTAACTGAGGGCCATCCCGACAAAATGGCCGACCAGATTTCAGATGCAATACTTGATAGTTTCTTGGCGCAAGATCCTAAATCGCGTGTAGCCGTTGAAACATTACTCACAACGGGACAGATTCATATTGCTGGAGAAGTAACCACTACAGCCTCACCTGATTTGATGTCACTAGTGCGAAGTGTTGTTGCTGACATTGGTTATAACTCAAGTGATGTTGGATTTGATGCGCAATCTTGTGGAATCAGTATTTCCCTTGGTAAACAATCCCCAGATATCGCCCAAGGTGTCGATGATGCTTTTGAAAGACGAAGCGATTCATCTGTTGATCCATTGGACTTACAAGGAGCCGGCGATCAAGGATTAATGTTTGGGTACGCATGTAATGACACACCAGAGTTGATGCCATTGCCAATCGCTATGGCACATCGACTCGCTGAACAACTTGCAAAAGTTCGCAAAAATGGAACATTGGCTTATTTGAGACCAGACGGAAAAACTCAGTTAACAATTGAGTATGACGGTCACCGTCCAGTTCGATTGGATACTGTCGTTTTTTCCACTCAGCACGATGAAGGCGTAGATCTTGAGAAAGTCCTACAAAAGGATTTGTTGAGAGAAGTTATTGCCCCTGTCTTGGAAATGTATGAATTACCGAGCAAAAATATCAACGCCTATATAAATCCGACCGGCAGGTTTGTTGTCGGAGGTCCGATGGGGGACGCCGGATTAACTGGTCGCAAGATCATCGTAGATTCTTACGGCGGAATGGCTCGTCATGGTGGCGGAGCATTCAGTGGAAAAGATCCTTCAAAAGTAGATCGTTCTGCAGCGTATGCAATGAGATGGGTTGCAAAGAACGTAGTGGCTGCTGGATTAGCCGATCGTTGCGAAGTCCAGGTTGCCTATGCAATTGGAAAAGCAAAACCAGTTGGACTTTTTGTAGAAACTTTTGGAACTAGCGCGCTCTCCGAGGAAAAGATCCAAAGCGCCGTGATGGATGTTTTCGATCTGAGACCGGCTGCAATCATTCGTGATTTGAACTTACTGCGCCCGATTTATCGCAAAACCAGCAGCTATGGTCATTTCGGTCGCGAACTACCAGAATTCGCTTGGGAACAAACCAATAGAGCAACGGAGTTACGCAGCGCTTTAGGAATGTGAGTAACAGGTGGCGCAAGTACCAAAAGCTTTAACCTTAGTAAGGCAAAGAGCGCCAAAAATACAGGGGAAACCGGCAACAAATTCTCCAATTGCTCGGGTATTAGTTGACACTGGCGTATTTCATTTAGATCAAGAGTTCGATTTTCTGGTACCTGAAGAGTTGTCGGAGATCGCAACACCTGGCGTATCAGTACGAGTGCCTTTTAATGGTAGAAAGTGCGACGGATTCATTGTTGGCAGAGCAAATAGTTCTGCCCACGTGGGTCGTATGCAATATGTAGATAAAGTGAATTATGAAATACCACTACTGACTTCAAGCATCTTAAATCTATCGAGAGCAGTAGCCAGAAAATATGCGAGCAATATTATGGATGTACTTCGGTTCGCGATTCCTGTGGCTATTAACTCCGTAAAGGAAATTTCTCCAGATTATTCGGATCAGAAACCAAACAAAGAAGATTTGATTCAACATTACCCGCACTCATACTTTGATTCACTCAAAAGTGGAGAATCCTCTCATGTGATTTGGACACCACTTCCAGCCACTGAGCCATTTGAGTTTATGGCAGAAGTTTGCAAAATTCGTGGTGGAAGTGTCTTGATTCTGGTTCCTGACGCAAAAAGTGTTGACAGATGTTTGAAGATTTTTCTTGAAAGTGGAATCGGTAAGAACATTCTCACGTGGAGTTCCGAGTTAACTAAAAGTCAAAGATACTCAAACTTTTTGCAGATATTAAATGGAAATGTAGAAATTGTGATTGGAGTAAGAGGGGCGATTTTTCTTCCGATCCAGGCCTTGTCCCTAATTGTTGTTTGGGATGAAGGAAATGAAAATTTCAGTGAAATTAGGTCACCTGGTTGGCACGCAAGAGAAGTGGCGATAGAACGAACCAAGCAAGAGGGGTGTGCGCTCATACTAGGAAGTTTTTCACCTTCTTTAGTTTCAACTAGATATGTACTTGCGGGGTGGTTAAAACCTTTGCAGCCGCATCGAGAAGTATTTAGAGATTTTTCCCCAAAATTTACCGGTATATCCGAATTGAGTTCCCCTGAACAAAGAGGTCGAATTTCTACGAAAGCTTGGAAGATGATTCAAAAAGGACTGCAGAGTGGGCCAGTCTTAATTCAAGTTCCGTTAAGAGGCTACATTCGATCATTAGTTTGTCAAAAATGTGCCAATCACGCCCGCTGTCAATGCGGTGGGAAATTAATAATTGCATCAGTTAATAAAACGATTGTTTGTGGACTTTGCGGAGTATTTCAATCTGATTGGCAGTGCAATTATTGTGCAGGCAACAGTTTTAGACATTCCGGCATTGGTGATGAACGTACTTTGGAGGAGATCGGAAAAGCTTTTCCAGGTACAACCATTCGCAGCTCAAATCAGGGATCTATGATTTTAGATGAGATCACAACTTCTTGCATTGTGCTCTCGACTCCAGGTAGTGAACCGAGAGCCAAGAATGGATATGCAGCAATCGTCTTCTTGGACTCCAGAATTTTCCTGGAAAGAGCAACGGTAAATGCTGAAGAACAAGCCAGATTAAATTGGTTTACCGTGAGCGCTTTAGCAGCAAAAAATGCAGAAGTATTCTTAGATGTAGTCTCAACTGATCCGAACTTTCAGGCGCTGCTGAGGTGGGATCCGTGGCAAATCGCTAGCCGAGATTTTCTGGAACGTAGCGATTTGCAACTACCTCCGCAATTTAAGGCAGTAAGCGTGATTGGCCCTCATTCGGATCTCCACAATATGGCTTTGGAATTCGCTCAAAAATATCTAGTTTCCTCTCTTCAATCGACAGATGATGTCTACCTTTCTAAAATCATATTGAGAGCTTCTGATCAAAATGGCCAAGGGTTGGTTGACGACCTGTTGAATTATTGCCGAATCAGAAGTGCCCATGGATTGAGTGCTTTAAAGGTCAGAGTTGACCCGATTGAACTGTAAAATACTTTTGTGAGCACTCAAGCGATTAGATTTTTCGGGGATCCGGTATTGGCTACCCCTTCTATTGAAGTTGTAAATTTCGACAAGGAATTGCGAAACCTAGTAAAGGATTTGACGGACACCATGCTTGATGCGGGTGGTGCAGGGTTGGCCGCCCCTCAAATTGGAGTTTCTTTAAGAGTTTTTACATGGAATATAGATGAAGAGATTGGCCACTTAATCAATCCTAAATTGCAGTTAAGTGCAGAAGAACAAGAAGGGGATGAAGGTTGCCTTTCTTTCCCGGGACTAGTTTATGACTGCAAAAGATCTTTGTCTGTTGTAGCCCAAGGATTCAACATGCATGGTGAACCAGTTGAAATTGTGGGCAGTGAATTAATGGCCCGGTGCATTCAACATGAAACCGATCATTTAGATGGAATTTTGTTTATTGATCGGTTAAGTAAAGAGTTGCGCAAAGAAGCCCTTCGCGAAGTCAGAGAATCCGAATGGTTTGGCGTTGCTAATCCGGAGATCCGCATTTCTCCACACCCAACTTTTGGCCTTGGTAGTTAGTGCGTATTTTATTTGCAGGCACTCCTGAAGTCGTAATTCCCTCTTTGAATTGGATCGCTTCGTCTGAGCATGAACTCGTGGGAATTCTTACTCGCCCAGCTGCTGCCCAAGGACGAAGTAGTGCTTTGATTGATTCTCCTGCTGCTGAATTTGCGAAAAATAATTCGATTAATTTATACACATCGATAGACGATCTCACTTCTGAAAATCTCCTCTCATCTGTAGATCTAGTTATTGTGATCGCGTACGGGAAGATAATTCCTAATGCTCTTCTTGGCATCCCCAAAAATGGTTGGATAAATGTGCATTTTTCGCTTTTACCAAAATATCGTGGTGCCGCACCAGTACAAAGAGCGATATGGAATGGGGAAAAGATTTCAGGAATATCAATATTTCAACTAGATGCCGGCATGGATACTGGTCCTCTTTACCTTCAAAAAACAGTGTCAATTGATGAAATTCAAACATCTGGGGAGTGCCTAGAGATGATGAGCCATTTGGTCCCTGACTTGCTCTCAGAAACGTTGATCAAGATTCGAAATCTTGAGAAACC
>JBILFD010000041.1:0-6828 GCA_044351765.1 Candidatus Nanopelagicaceae bacterium
GGCTTTAGGCGGTTTTTCATCCGAGTTACTTGGTTCCAAAAAAGTACTTCCTGAAGTATTAACCAATGCTGGTTTTGTATTTGATTACCCACATGTAGCCCCAGCGTTAACTGCATTAACTGCTTCCGAATAAAACGCTTTTATTTCAATTCGGCAATTAATCCTTCGACTAATGTTTTAATCTCATCACGAATTGGTCGAACGGAAGCAACTCCCTGACCGGCTGGGTCATTCAATTTCCAATCCAAGTACCGCTTGCCTGGGAAAAACGGACAAGCATCTCCACATCCCATGGTGATTACTACATCTGATTCGATTACCGCTTCTGTTGTGAGAACTTTTGGCACCTCATGAGAGATGTCGATACCAATTTCTTTCATCGCTTCAACTACTGCGGGATTGATTGAATCTGCAGGTGCTGATCCAGCTGATCTAACTTCAACTTCCCCTTTAGACAAATGAGTTAGAAATGCTGCTGCCATTTGTGATCTACCGGCATTGTGGACACAAACAAACAAAACGGATGGTTTGCTCATTGAATTACTTACCTTTCAGAGTTACGGCTAAACCGAGACCGATTGCGCCACCTACTACTTGGGCGGCAAGAAATGGCAGGACGCCATTTGGTGCTATTCCAACAACTGAATCAGTAAAAATGCGACCGATAGTCACGGCTGGATTTGCTAGGGCAGTAGAGGAGGTAAAGAAAAATGCTGAGCCAATCCATGCTGCCACCACTGTTGGGATTTTCTTGCCTCGATCTGCATTTACTAGCAAGAGTATGAAAAAGATTAGACCAGCCGTCGCGACGACTTCACCAGTTACTTGGCCGTAACCAGTGCGATCAACCTCAGATATTGCAAACAAAGTTTTTTCAAACATTAAGTTGGCCAGAGTTGCACCGAGAATCGCGCCTATTATCTGCAAAATAATGTAAATAAGTGCATCGGTAGTTGAGATTGCTTTTCGATAAAGCATTACGAGAGATACAACTGGATTGAAATGTGCGCCGCTGATCGGCCCTAATGTTGTGATCAGAATCCACAACATGGCTACAACTGAAATTGCGTTCAACGTTAAACCCACACCAGCATCGCGAGACATTTGGGTTCCCATAGTTCCAGATCCAACAATTGCCGCAACCAATAATGCCGATCCGATAAACTCAGCTAAATAAGCTTTGGGATTCTTCACGTTTCTCATCTCTAAAGCATACTTATGAAATAGCAGCCTCAGCAGCAAGCCTTCCCGACATAAGTGCTCCATTTTGAGAAGGCGCGCATAAATAATCTCCAGCGATAAATAGTTCACCTGAAATTTGCTGAAAATTTGGCCTGATGCAATTTGGAGTGAAAGCCGGCAGCGATCTAGGAATGTGATACTCCTTAATCAATTGCAAATCTTGCGGTAATTTTCCAAGCATTAGACGCAGGTGAGATCTCACTTCATTTTCATTGCATGGCTTTAAAGTGGTGATCGATAGTAATTGCATACCTGTTGGCGCAAAAGTTGAGCAAACTTGATCCAGTGCAATCAGATTAGCTATCGGTCCCCTGCTTTCGCCGTCTACCATTAAAAAGTTATCTTCAACCACTTTATCCGCTGTAGTGAAATACCAGGTCGTCGAAAGATTAAATCTCGGTGGAGTAACTTCTGGAATCAGATTTGCGGCATTTGCTCCATCAATCGCGACAATTATTTTCTCAGCGGTGTAACTCTTTTGATCGGTTGTTACTACATTTCCGTTAATGACAACTACAGATTCATTCAACTTGAGATTATCAATTTGTTTAGCCATAAGATTCGGGAGATCTTGAGCACCTGTTAGCGGAATCCCGGGCGTACCTTTTGCAAAGAATTTTAAAAGTTCAAGACCAACTTGCGCATCAACAAGATCCAACTCCCCCAGTAAAACTCCGCGCATAAACGGACGGATAACTTTTTCGTATAAGGGTCCATCTATTCCATGTGAATTTAACTCAACTTCAAAATTGGAGATTCCTGCGCGTTGTTTTTGAAATAGAAAAGAAATCAACGCCCGCTTACTTTTGAAACTCCCTATTGGGGCTCGTAACGTAGAGAAGATATTTTTGGGATTTCTAAAAGGATCAGAGACTGTAAAGTTCTTATTGTTGGCGATGACTTTTACTCCAGCTTTCATGCTTTGAAGTTGAAGTTGCAGATTTAATCTTTTTACCTCGGGATACGCCGGATTAATAACTTGAAAGCCATGGTCGAGTTGATAACCCGAAACCAAATCCGTCTTAACTCTTCCACCGACTCGATCACTCGCTTCTAGAAGCAAAACTTCCCGACCTGCTCTTTGACAAGTTAGTGCTGCGTTAAGACCTGCAATGCCAGCGCCAATAACAATAATCACCTAATTGACATCTCCCGAGCCACATCAATCAATCTCGCAACTTCCATCGCATCTGCAACGGGGACCGGCATATCTCCATTTCCTTTAATCGCTTCAGCTACTTGATTGTAAAAGGCTGGGTAATTACCGGCTTCAATCTCTAAATCTTTAACATCATCACCACGCATAATTCGCCCAGTTGATTTAGGGCCAATCTCCCACTTGCCATTTACTGGCTTGGCTCCCGATTTCAAAAGATCTTCCTGTGGATCCAAATGATCAATCTCAACAGCACCAGTCTTACCTAAAGCCCGCACACGTGAACCAGGTCCACCAGCAACAGCACTCACAGACAAATAAGAATCGACATTCATTAAATGTTTCAAAACAATCACGCAGTCATCTTCATTACCACCACGGATCTTGCGCATCGAACAGTAAGAGACTTCTGCGGGACCAAATAGATCTATAGCCCCCGCGATCAGATGAGTTTGTAGATCTAGTAGCAATCCCCCACCTTGTTCTACTGCGCTGTCCTCGCGCCATGAATCCATATTTATTTCTGGTCTGAATCTTTCAAAACGTGATTCAAATCTGTGAATAGATCCGATCTCTCGCGTTTTGATTACGCGTTTCATGGTTAGGGCATCGCTATCCCAGCGGCGGTTGAAAAAAGCACAAGCCTTAACTCCGGCATTGTCGGCTGCGTCAAAAATAGAGTGCGTTTCGCGAACGTTGCGACCAACTGGCTTATCAATTACGACTGTTATTCCAGCAGCAATGACCTGTAGGGCTTGTTCGGCATGAACCACATTTGCAGAAGCAACCACAACTAGATCTAGATCTTGATCAAGTAGTTGTTTCATATCTTCAGCAATATGAGCATTTGGAAAATCACTTTTGGCCGAGGCTATGCGATCAGGATTGTTGGTAAGAATTGAAGTTAACTCAAAACCAGATCCAGCTAACAATGGGGCATGAAAAACTTTCCCTGCTAATCCATAGCCAATTAATCCGGCTTTGAGTTTATTTTCAGACATGCGGTGATCTTATTGCATTCTTAATTGATTGTGGCTGTTTCCTTTTGCATCTTTGAAGGCCACCAGATCTTTGGTCCAATCTCATGTACCAGAGCAGGTACCAAGATTGAGCGGACAATGATGGTGTCCAGAAGAACGCCAAATGCAACAGCAAAACCTAGTTGAGCCAATGGAACTAGCGGCAACAAACCAAGAACGGCAAATGTTGCGGCAAGGACGACTCCAGCAGATGTGATTACTGCACCGGTAACGGTAAGACCTTGAATAACTCCCTTACGAGTTCCGACTTTCTGAGATTCTTCACGCACTCGAGTCATCAGGAAGATGTTGTAATCAATTCCGAGTGCAACCAAGAAGATAAAGGCAAACAATGGGAATGAATTATCACCACCAGCGAAACCAAAAACGTGGTTGAAGACCAAAGCACATACACCCAAGGTTGCGAAGTAAGAAAGAACTACAGTTCCTAGTAGAACTATTGCACTTACGATACTGCGAAGTAAGAAACCTAAAATTAAGGTGATTACAAATAAGATAATTGGAATAATTGTTCTGTTATCTTGATTATTCGCAGTTCGAACATCAAAGTAGACCGCACTTGTGCCGCCAACTAAAGCAGTCGGATCCGCCTCTTTGGCCAGCTCACGTATTTTTGGAATGTCATTTCCGGCTTCAACGCTGTCGGGAGCCTTATCCAAAGTAACATTTAAAATCATCTGATTGTTAACAATTTTTACTTTAGGAAGTGGCTGTCCTGGGACAGGTATTCCATCAAGCAAAGGCGAAATTTCACTTACTCCTGGGGCATTCTTAATTGCAGCGGTGACTAAATCTGCTTTGTCAGCACTAACAACGATCTGAGTTGGATTACCTTCGCCACCTGGAAAATGAGTTTCCAAAAGTTTTTGGCCTACTACTGATTCTGGATTTCCAGTAAATGTATCTACCGTGCCAAGTCCATCAGCCTTTAAAGTTGTTGATGCGAATGCAAGTAATAGCAAAACGGAACCAGAGATCACCCAAGCTTTGCGCGGATTTTTTTCGATTACATTACCGACTTTTGACCAAGTGCCAGACTTAACGTGGTCATCCCCATCAAATAACGGTTTACGCGGCCAAAAAATCCAGCGGCCAAATAACAATAAGAGAGCGGGAAGCAATGTGAGCATTGTGATAATCGAGAAAACGATGCCGATAGCACCAACAGGCCCAAGTCCTGCTGTGTTTGTTAACTTGCTGAACAACAAAATCATAAGTGAAATTGCAACAGTTGATCCTGACGCAACAATCGGTTCCCAAACGCCTTTGTATGTTGCACGCATGGCATCAAAACGATTTTCATGCAGATGCAACTCTTCGCGGTATCGAGCAATTAACAAAAGCGCATAATCCGTTGCAGCGCCAATTACCAAGACCGATAAAATTCCCTGAGATTGACCATCTACATCGATCACATCATTTTTTGCGAGAAGGTAGACAACTGCTCCAGCTGCGCCCAATGCGATAATTGCGCAAAGCAGCGGGATGATCCACAAAGTTGGCGAACGGTAAACCACAATTAAAATAATTGATACAACTGACAAAGTTGTAAGCAACAATGAAGAATCTAGAGTTTCAAATGCTCCAAATAGATCACCTAGCAAACCACCTGGGCCGGTTACATAGGATTTAACTCCGTTGCTTTCGGCTATCGGACGGACATCTTCACGAAGTGCTTCGACGACAGCCGGCAAAACTGGCTTATCGTTTGGAAGTAATTTTGCAATTGCGTTTCCATCAAGCGGGATGTTTGCCAATATCGCTTTGCCATCTTGTGAAGGGAATGCTGCAATGACCTGTCCTGGCGCCAAATAATCAGAGATCTTTGCTGTTGTGCCATCTAGTTTTAGATTTCCAACAGTTGCAAGGTGAGCATTTATTGCCGCAAAAGTTGCTGGATCAGCTTTACCTTCAAACAAAACTAAAGTTGGAAAATTAAATGAATCTTTATCTAAGGTAAAATTTGTGATTAGATCCGCTGCCTTGGTGGCTTCAGCACCCTTTGGCAAAAATGAAGAGTTGTTGTTCTCTTGAACTGATGAGAGTTTTCCGAAAAGCGGACCAGTGGCCCCGGCTATTCCTAGCCAAATCACCACGACTAGCGAGGCAAGCCAGACTCCTCGGCGAGATTTACTCTTGGCAGGAGTTGGTGCGGTTACTTGGTCGTGACTCATCTAAAACACTGCTTTCTGGAGGATTGCCTGCCGGGTGGACTTTCCCACCGGCTCAATATGGGCAATTCTACCGATCGTTTCAGCCTTCGCACGCTCAATAGGTAGGCTGGGAAGATGGTTTCGCTCACTCTTGCCGCCTCAGGGTTAGAGGTATCGGCACTTGGCTCGATTGAGTATTTGGCTGGATGGCAGTTGCAACGAGATTTACATGCCGAGGTCGCTGATGGATCACGCGAAAACACCTTATTACTAGTCGAGCACCCAAGTGTTTACACCGCTGGCCGTCGGACTGAATTAAGTGACCGTCCAATTAATGGAGTGCCCGTAATCGATGTTGATCGCGGTGGAAAAATCACTTGGCACGGTCCGGGTCAATTAGTTGGTTATCCAATTGTTAAATTAAAGGAAGCCACAAATGTAGTTGGCTTTGTGCGCACACTTGAAGGTGCACTGATTAATATTTGTGCTGAGTTGGGATTAGAAGCTCAACAATATTGTGATCGATCTGGCGTTTGGATTCGCGATGAAAAAGGCGATCGTAAAATTGCCGCGATTGGAATTCGCGTAGCACGTGGAACGGTAACTCATGGTTTTGCACTTAATGTAAATCCTGACCTTAGATATTTTGCCGAAATCATTCCTTGTGGTCTGCCTGATGTAATCACTACCTCCTTAGAGCAGGAGTTGGGAAGAAGTATTACGGTGAAAGAGATTCTTCCGATTGCCCAAAAACATCTGCAAGAAGCATTGATTAGAGTTATCGCATGACTATCGCACCCGAAGGTCGCCGCCTACTTCGAATTGAAGCTCGCAATTCGCAAACTCCAATTGAGCGCAAACCTGAGTGGATTAAAACGCGCGCAAAAATGGGACCTGAATACACAGCACTTCGCTCTCTTGTTGTTAGTGAAGGGTTGCATACTGTTTGCCAAGAAGCAGCATGTCCAAATATTTTTGAATGTTGGGAAGATCGCGAAGCTACTTTTTTAATTGGTGGCGATGCATGCACAAGAAGATGCGATTTCTGCAATATTGATACCGGCAAGCCACTTCCACTAGATCGCGATGAACCTCGTCGCGTTGCAGAATCAATTTCCAAAATGGGATTGCGTTATGCAACCATCACTGGAGTTGCACGTGATGATCTAGAAGATGAAGGCGCATGGTTATATGCGCAAACAATCCGCGAAGTTCACGAAATGGTTCCAGGTTGTGG
>JBILFD010000042.1:0-6781 GCA_044351765.1 Candidatus Nanopelagicaceae bacterium
CACCTGTCCCAGTAAATCCCAAAGTGCAATTTCGATTCCAGAAAGTGTTAAGTCGCTTTGAATAATTGCATAAAATGAGTTTGCACGTACTTTGCGAGTAATTGCAAAAATATCTTCTGGTGAATTTAACTGCTCTCCTAAAACTGAATCAATAACTGGGTGACAAGCACTATGCGACATCGGCGCAATCCAGCTTGCGATCGAAGTTAGTGGTGACGCTTCAGCTTCTCCCCATCCAACATAACCATCTGCAGTAACGCGCACTAAAAGTGCGTCTTGGCTGCCATCACCGATATCTAGTACCTCAGGCATGCGCAAATAAAAGAGATCTACTGAATCGATTTTCATGGTGAGCCTTTCTGAAGAGTTACGAAAGTCTAATTGGGGCGCTGTGCTTTGCAAACCTGCCATCCCCGGATGAGATGCCCCTTATCCGGCGTGAAATCCAAGGAATTAAAAAAGTAGTTATCCATTGAACTTCTATCTGAATACTTTGAACCTTCCCCAATTCTGGGAGGGGTGGCAGTGGTGCATTCCAATTGGGATCAAAATCCGCCCCGATAAGCTCCAATACCGACTCCGCAACTCGGGCATGACCGGCAGGATTCAAATGCAGTCGATCAGCGTCCAAGAATCTGCGTGAGGCAATATCTGGATCTAAATTAGCATCAGCAACAATCGCGCCTACCTCTAAGCCGATCGCTCTGACATTGTTATTAAATCCACTAAACCTTTGATGCCACAACTCCTGCATTTTTCCCGATTTTGCTACACGCTCAATTGCGGTAAATAAAATTAATTGGGCTCCAGTGGCCGCAAGTTTACGAACTGCTTCTCGATACTGCGGCAGTACAACCTCGGGGTCATATCCAGGGCGTAACACATCATTTGCTCCAGCATGAAAAGAAAGAAGAGTTGATGGGCCCTCTATCCATTTCATCGCTTCTGGAATTTGATCTTCAATTACCTGTGAAACTAATTTTCCACGTATTGCTAAGTTATAAAAAGAAAAATCAGGTTGCTGGTCGGCTAACCGCTCCGCTACGCGATCCGCCCATCCCATGAATTGACCATCGACTTGGATATCCCCGACACCTTCAGTGAAGGAATCACCTAAAGCAATAAATCGGGAATACCTAATCATCTTATTTAATAGCTTTCCTTTTTTCTGAAATTGAGAACAACGCGATTGCTGCAGCGATGCTGGCGTTTAATGATTCCATCTCTGATGACATTGGAATTGAAACTACCAAATCGCAATGCTCGCGAACTAAACGCGATAGTCCTTTACCTTCTCCACCAACAATTAATAACAAAGGTTCTGTTGCGGCCGCTAATTCACCGATCAACGCTTCACCATCTGCATCTAATCCAATTACAAAGTAACCCTCTTTTTGCACTTCTTGAATTGTGGCTACTAAGTTGCGAATTTGAGTGACAGGTGTTCTTGCGGCTGCGCCAGCAGATGCTTTCCAAGCAACGGCACTCATGCCAGCAGAACGTCGCTCTGGAACTACAACACCATGTGCACCAAAAGCACAAGCACTTCGCACAATTGCACCAAGGTTGCGCGGATCGGTCACACCGTCAAGTGCAACAAAAAGTGGAACACCTTCTACTTTGCCACGCACATCATCAAACTCTTTATAAACATATGGGGCGATTCGCAATGCGATCCCTTGATGAGCTGGATAAGCATCCAATTCACGTCTTGCACATTCTTCGATTGGAATTTTTTTCTCACGTGCCAACTCAACAATTTCACGAACTCGATCATCGATATCAATTCCACGTGCCATCAAAACTTTACGTGATGGCATTTCTGCACGTAACGCTTCTAGAACTGGATTTCGCCCGACAATAATGTCTTCTTCAAGTGGAGTTTCGCGGCCGGCAGATCTTGGAGTGCGAGCAACAGATTTAGATCTTGCACCATCACCAACACCGCTCTGCTCAGTTGATCTTCTTGAATCTCTAGTTCCTGGTCTTTTAGCGCCAGCTTTTGCTGGTTTACCTTTCTTGGCTGCCGCTTTTTTCCGCTTGGCGGCAGGGTGATAGGTGCGGTCTTCAGCTTTTGGTGTCGGACCTTTTCCAGCTAAACGTCTCTTGTTATTTCCACCAGTACCAACTTTTTTCTTAACCACTTTTGTCTACCTATCCTCACCACGAGTGATGGTCCAACGCGGACCGCTCGAAGTATCTTCGATGGAAATCCCAACTGCAGAGATTGCATCCCGAATGCGATCTGCACTCTGCCAATCTTGACGAATTCTGGCCTCTTCTCGCTCTGCAAGAGCAAGTTTGACCAAGCCATCGACAATTTCAGTTAAATCATTACTTTGATCACCAACCCAATTATCATCAAAAGGGTCACATCCTAAAATTGAAAGGGCACCACGTACATACGCTGCATTTTCAGAAATAGTTTTTTTATCATTTGCAGTTATTGCGGCATTACCTGATCGCACTAACTCAGCGATAGTTGCTAATCCCTCTGGTACCGCTAAATCATTATCCATAGCAGCAGCAAAATCTTTAGAAATTTTAATCTCAGGATTTTGACCAATAATTTCTTTAGCCCGTTTCAAAAAGTTTTCTACTCTGCGGAACCCTGCTGCTGATTCTTCTAGTGCTTCTGGTGAGTACTCAAGCATTGATCGATACTGTGCGCTGCCTAAATACCAACGTAATTCAATTCCGCGTACTTTGCTCAATAACTCATTTACTCGCAATGAATTTCCCAGAGATTTACTCATTTTCTCACCAGCTGTAGTAACCCATGCGTTATGCATCCACAATTTTGCAAATGGATAGCCAGCCGCATTTGACTGGGCAATTTCATTTTCATGATGTGGGAAAACTAAATCTAACCCTCCGCCATGAATATCAAAGGCTTCACCTAAATAAGCATGTGCCATCGCTGAACATTCGATATGCCAACCTGGTCGTCCAGCGCCCCATGGTGTTGGCCATGATGGTTCACCAGATTTTGCGCCTTTCCACAAAGCAAAATCTTGTGGATTTTTCTTAAAGCTTTGATCACCATCAGGTGAAATTAAAAGATCATCTAATTTTTGTTTTGAAATTATCAAGTACTCATCTAATGAGCGCACATCCAAATAAACATCACCATTACCTGGCGCATACGCTTTACCGCGAGAAATTAATTTTTCAATTAATTCAATCATCTGAGTTATGTGCCCAGTCGCGCGCGGTTCATAAGTTGGCGGAAGCACATTCAATTCTTTATATGCTTGGGTGAAGACGCGCTCATACTTAAGAGCTAAGGCCCACCAAGGCATTTCTTCTTTTATGGCGTTATTTAAAATCTTGTCATCTATGTCAGTCACGTTTCGAATAAAAGTAACTTGGTAGCCAGAATGGGTTAGCCAACGGCGCAAAATATCAAAATTGATTCCGCTTCTCACATGCCCAATATGTGGAGGGGCTTGCACTGTGGCACCGCAAAGATAAATGGAAACGGCACCCGGATTGAGCGGTTTGAATGCGCGGATTTCTCGAGTCGCGCTGTCATATAACTGGATGCTCACTTGCTTAGTCTAACTAACGAGCAATAAGGACAGTTGCCAGCGCGGCCAATCCTTCGCCAGAGCCGGTAAATCCCATTCCGTCGGTTGTGGTGGCTGAAAGGCTCACACGTGCACCATTCAAAGCCGAGCTAATTGCAGCAATTGCTTCATCTCGTCTTGGCCCTATTTTTGGTGAATTGCCGATTAATTGAGCGCTGACATTTTGAATCTTGAATTTTTCTGCGCTTATCAATTTGTAAACTTCAGCCAACAAATTCGCACCACTTACTCCAGCCCATTTCGGATCTGAAGTTCCAAAATTGCTTCCAAGATCACCTAAGTTAGCGGCTGAAAGTAATGCATCGCAGATTGCATGCGCGACAACATCACCATCGGAATGCCCTTCACATGCCAAACTCTCTGGCCATTCAAGGCAAGCAATCCATGCACCTTTTTTGTCGCCAAATTTATGAGCGTCAAAACCAATTCCGCTAAATATTTCACTCATTTGTCTCTGCCAATCTCTTTGCCCACTCTAGATCTGCTGGTGTTGTAATTTTATGTGCGTTTAACTCCCCTGCTACAACTCTGACGGGAATCCCAAGTGCTTCTACCAATACTGCATCATCAGTCGCATCATTTCCGGACTCATGGGCACGATGCAAAATTCGCGCACTAAAGCCTTGTGGGGTTTGCACTGCTCTGAGCGTAGAACGTTTTGGTGTTGATTCCGCAAAATTATTTGAATCAATTACTTTAATTGTATCTATTACTTCAATTCCAGGTACAACCGCATGATCACCTGCCAATAATGCGTTTATAACTCGCAGCGTTTGCGCCTCACTTGCAAAACAACGGGCCGCATCATGGACCAAAATGTAATCAGAATTTTCATTGACTTGAGAAAGTGCGGCAGCAACACTCTTACTTCGCACTTCGCCACCAGGAATTACTTTAATTTTTTTGTTCTCTGTAAACAAAGCAGAAATTTCTTTTTCAAACTCTTTTGGTGCAGCAATAATTATTTCATCAACATGCGGCAAAATTGATTCAACTGCTCTTTGAATTAAAGTTTTACCATTTATGACCACAAGTGCTTTTGGAATTGATGCGCCGAGACGATCACCACTGCCTGCCGCTGGAATTATTGCCGAAAAAAATTGGCCATTTATTCCCATGTGTTAGCCGATTAGGAGGCAAGTACCTCGTCGAGAATAACTTCAGCTTTCATCTCATCTGTTTTTTCGGCGAGCGCTAACTCACTGATTAAAATTTGACGAGCCTTTGCAAGCATCCGTTTTTCACCGGCAGAAAGTCCACGATCTAGATCGCGGCGATAAAGATCGCGCACAACTTCTGCAACTTTAATTACATCGCCAGAAGCAAGTTTCTCAAGATTAGCTTTGTATCTACGTGACCAGTTTGTTGGCTCTTCTGTGTATGGCTGACGCAATACTCCAAATACCCGATCTAATCCGGCGCTATCAACAACATCGCGCACTCCGACTAAATCAACATTCTCTGCTGGGACTCGAACAGTTAAATCGCCTTGAGTCACCTTTAAAACTAGGTAAATCTTCTCTTCGCCCTTGATGGTTCGGGTCTCAATCGCTTCGATGAGAGCTGCTCCGTGATGAGGATAAACGACTGTTTCGCCAACTTTAAATGACATTTAAGGCCTTTCGAGGGCGTTCTTGGGGTTATTTATAGGGCTAAGTCTACCAGCCAAATGTGAGTAAGAACGCGTCAGATTTTGGCCATCCTTGCAGGTCAGCGCCTATATTTTTCGCTAAATTGCGGTTGACAAAATATGTAAATCTGTGCCCGCTTAAGGATTTCGCATTTACGACCTACGCCAAGGAGAATACCTACTGTGCGCAAACTAGCTAAAGCATCCACTGGAGCATTCGCAGTAACGGCTCTCCTTCTTACAGGTTGTGGCGCCGGACCAGATGCCGAAACCCGTTTAATTAAGCAAGTCACAGATGGCATTGAAGCAAATATTGGTGATCTTCGAATGGTGAATGTTCTACTTGTTGCCCAACCTGATGGAAGTGCAGTGCTCGTTGGAACAGTTGTAAATAATGGAACAAAAAATGATCGCATAGGCGCGATAACTGCAAATAGTGTTGATGCGACGTTAACTCCTTTTGCACCAGCGCTCAATAGCGGTGGCAAAGCGGTTTTCTCTGGAGATAGTGCAAATGCGATAGCAGTATTCCCTGCACTAGATGCAAAAATTGGTGATCGTGTAACTGTTGAATTTACTTTCTCAAATTCAGGTAAGGTAAAAGTAGATGTGTTAGTCCGCGAAAAAAGTGGAGAGTTTGCAAATGTTAGTGGCGCCCCGCTAGTTAACTAAACTGATCAACCTGATTAACCTAGAAATTTATAACCAAGTCCGCGGACAGTTTCAATCATTTCAGGATTGGCTGGATCTTTCTCAATTTTTGCGCGTAATCGCTTAACGTGTACATCGAGAGTTTTTGTATCACCGACGTAATCACTTCCCCAAACGCGATCAATCAATTGAATTCTGGTTAGGACTCTTCCCGAGTTACGCATCAAAAATTCAAGAAGCTCGAATTCCTTCAATGGAAGTGAGATCGTCTCGTTATCGACGCTCACAATATGGCGTTCAATATCCATCCGGACATTGCCACCAACAAGTACGCCACTAACCTCATCTGGTTCTTCTTGGCGGCGCAATACTGCACGAACTCTGGCGATCAACTCTCTTGAAGAGTAGGGCTTAGTTACGTAATCATCAGCGCCAAGTTCAAGACCAACTACTTTATCTACTTCAGTATCTTTGGCAGTTAACATAATTATTGGAACCTGTGAGCGAGTGCGAATCTGACGGCAAACTTCAGTTCCACTTAATCCGGGAAGCATTAAATCTAGAAGGATTAGATCTGCACCGCTTTTTTCAAACTCTGCAATCGCTTTGGGCCCAGTGTCCGCAACAACTGTTTCGAAGCCCTCTTTTTGTAACAAGAATGCAAGAGCATCTGAAAATGAATCCTCATCCTCAACCACCAATATTTTGGTCACAAAATCTCCTTAGCTAGTAAATCTTCATCAATTAACGGCAAACGCAGAGTGAAAGTGCTGCCTTCCCCAACCTGACTCCATACTGAAATATCCCCACCGTGATTTGCAACAACATGTTTCACAATTGAAAGTCCTAACCCAGTTCCGCCAGTCTCTCTAGATCTAGCTGGGTCAACTCGGTAAAACCTTTCAAAAAT
>JBILFD010000043.1:0-6703 GCA_044351765.1 Candidatus Nanopelagicaceae bacterium
TGCCAAATTCAGAGCAATCAACCCCAGATTTTCGGTCAGGGTTTGTCACTCTCGTAGGTCGGCCTAACACCGGAAAATCAACTTTGATAAATGCACTAGTCGGCGAAAAAATAGCAATTACTTCAACCAGGCCGCAGACAACTCGACGGATCATTCGTGGAGTAATTTCGCGTCCGCAAGGTCAATTAATTTTGGTAGATACACCGGGATTGCATCGCCCGCGGACATTATTAGGTGAGCGCTTAAACGCGATTGTGGCTGAGGCTTACTCAGATGTTGATTTAATCGCTTGTTGCCTTCCAGCAAATGAAAGCAGCGGATCTGGAGATGAACGGATCATTAGTGAAATTACTGGAAAAATTCCATTGATTGCCATAGTTACAAAAAGTGATTCAGTTCCAAAAGATGCGCTTCCTAAAAGATTATTAGAAGTTTCAAAATTGGCTCCATGGAAAGAGATCATTCCGGTCTCAGCACGCAAAGGCGATCAGATTGAAAAGTTGCGCGAACTGTTCATCTCCTACCTTCCAACCGGTCCAGCTCTTTACCCAGATAATCAAGTTAATGAAGATGATGATTACATGGTCTTTGCTGAATTAATTCGCGAAGCAGCCCTTGAGGAAGTTTCCGATGAGCTTCCACATTCGATTGTTGTGGTTATAGATGAGATCCAGGAAAAGAACATCAAAACTATTTTTGCCACACTCTTCCTTGAGCGCCCAAGTCAGCGCATAATTGTCCTAGGACCAGGCGGGGAGCGGCTGAAGAAGATCGGAACTAAAGCAAGGCGTGAAATTGAACTAGTAACAGGGAAACAGGTTTTTCTGAATTTACATATTTCAATTGAGAAAGAGTGGCAGCGAAATCCGCGATCGCTCGAAAAGTTTGGATTTTAAGGAGCAAAACAGTGAAAAGAATTGCAATCGCCGGCATTTTGACCGAATGTAATGATTTCACTAGCGCGTTAATTACAGAAGCGGATTTTGAACGAGTTGAACTACTTCGTGGCGATCAGATGTTTGAGCGAACTGACGGCGTAGTTGGTGGAACGTTGACCGAACTTGCAAAACATGCAGAATTCACTCCAGTACCTTTACTTTTCACCTCAACTATCCCAGGTGGAGCATTAACAGATCAGTGTTACAAAACTTTTCATGATGAAATTATTGAACGTTTGAAAGATGCAGGCGTGATTGATGGAGTATTGCTTTTATTGCACGGCGCAGCAGTCTCAGTGAGCGTCGCAGATATTGAAGGAGAATTACTTGAGTCAGTGCGAAAAGTGGTCGGTTTAGAAATTCCCGTAATGGTCACGCTCGATCTGCATGCGCACATCACTGAAAAGATGGTCGCTCTTTCAACAGCGTTGTTTGGATGGGAAACCTATCCACATATGGATTCATTCACTACCGGTGCTCGTGCTGCACATTTAATGGTGCGCACGCTAAATAAAGAGGTTAATCCAGTTCAAGTTATGGCTCGGGTTCCGGTGCTGACTAGCGCGATTAATGCATCTACCGAACGACCTGGACCCTTTTTTGATTTAATGAGAAAAGCAAAAAAGTGGGAGCACGAGGGCAAATGTTTATCGAGCAGCGTCTTTTTGGTTCATCCATATATTGATCGCCCAGAAATGGGTAGTGGTGCGCTGATCGTTACAGATAATGATCCCATGCGTGCGGCCGAGATGGCCCGCGAGATTGCACAAGAGTATTGGAATCGGCGCCAAGAGTTTGAACCTGAAGTATGGAAACCCGAAGCAGCTATTCGCGATGCAATAGAGAATCACAGTGGTCGATCAGTTTTAACTGAAGTTGCAGATACTTGTGGTGGAGGGTCTGCGGGTGATTGTGTTGCAGTGCTACGCGCTTTACTTGATATCGATGCAAATATTAAA
Organism: Candidatus Nanopelagicaceae bacterium; assembly: GCA_044351765.1. Lineage (GTDB taxonomy): Bacteria > Actinomycetota > Actinomycetes > Nanopelagicales > Nanopelagicaceae > UBA3012. The sequence goes on from JBILFD010000043.1 coordinate 1,898, forward strand.
GCGATTTATCCTGTGGTTTCACCTAACGCTGCAGCAATAGCGATTAAAGCTGGCGTGGGATCAGAAGTTGCATTACAGATCGGTGCTGAGATTGATAAAAAGTGGGGAGCTCCAGTAAGTATCAAAGGCACTGTTCTTAATGTGAGCGATGGACACTTCACTTATCAAGGTGGAGTTTGGGATGGCGCAAGTGGACGTATGGGCGCTACCGCAGTAGTTAGAGTTGGTGGAATCGACATTGTCATAGCGACTTTCCCAACATATGAGTGGCGAGATGAGCAGTACCTTTCAATGGGGCTAAATCCGGCCGATTACAAATTGATAATTGTTAAGAACCCAATGAATTACTTCATGACATATAGTCCTATCGCAGATAACTTCTATGTAATTGATTCACCTGGACCAACTCCGGCAACCTGCAAAGCGCTAACTTACGTGCAAAGAGAAAGACCATTCTTCCCATTCGATAGCGACATTGCCGGAGATACCGTAAAACTCTATGGAGCTGTTAGCCAATCTTGATTTTTTTGCTAGCCAAGTAAGAACCAATAAGCACTAATGGAAACCCAATAAAGATTCCCAGAGTTAGTGGTTCGTCAATCAAAATAACACCCAGTCCGATTGCTACTGCTGTATTTATATATGTGACTACTGAAGCTCGCGCCGAACCAACTTGTGCAAGTAATTTAAAGAAGTAGTAAAAAGCGGCAGCTGTACAGATCGCACCTAATCCAATAAGAGAGGAGGTAGCTTTTAGTGAAGGAGTTTGGGTTGGGAAGGTCAATGCAGCAGGTACCGCGAAAATAACTGCTGTGATCGCCATGGAGATTCCACTCACGGCAATTCCCGGCACCTCTGGTGCCTTTGTTGAAATCATATTAGTTGCAAATGCATAGAGGAATGCGGATAGCAAAACCATTAATACGCCGGCAAGATCTGTTGCACCGCGCAGAGTGTCAACGCCGACAAGTGCAAAAACCCCAATAAAACCAATCACTAATCCGAATAACCTTTTGGAGTGCCATACGGTTGTGTCACCTGAAGCCGATGCCAGCAATGTTGCCCAGATGGGAACAGTGGCGATAAGTAATCCAGCCAATCCGGATGTAATGCTTTTTTCTGCTGTGGTGATTAAGTACCAAGGGCCAACCATTTCAAGAATGGCGTAGACAACAATCAATTTCCAGTACTTCTTAGCGGGTGCAATAGCACCTTGCTTAATCGCGATTGGTAGCAAAATAAGTGCGCCAATCAAAACTCGGGAAAAAACCACCATGGGCGTAGAGAACTCTGCGACAGCAATCTTAATAAATAGATATGGAACGCCCCAAAGAACACCTACTAAAAGGAATAGGCCAACTGACTTACGGGAGTTCATTTGTTGATCCTACTATGGTTCTATAAACCTAGAATCTTATTAATCTCCTCTGAAATCTCTTCACGCAAGCGCAAACTATCTGTGACATAGGCTCCTTGACTAAAGAATCCGTGGATCATCCCTGGGTACTCGCGCATAGAAACAGATACTTCTTCATCGGTTAAACGTTGCGCATACTTCTTTCCATCAGAGTAAAGAACATCACATTGCGCCAAAATCACAATCGCTGGCGCCACACCTTTTAACGTTGTTGCACTGTGTGGAACAGCATAAGGATTTTTATCATCGGCATTACCATTTAAATATTGATCCCAGAGAAAAGCCATCCGATCGCGAGTCAGGCCATAACCTTCTGCATAATCATTCATAGATTCAGTGTCTGAATCTCTTTGGTTGCATGGATAAAGTAAGAGTTGGTATGCAAGTTGAATATTTTGATCTCGGGCTTTCAGCGCAACCGCAGATGCGAGATTTCCTCCAGCACTATCTCCAGATACTGCAATCTTTTTAGGATCAATATTTAGAGTTTTGGCATTTTCGATTGTCCACTCAACACTTGACCAGCAATCATCAAATGGAATGGGGAATTTGTGTTCTGGAGCTTTTTGATAATTCACTGCAATTACTACTGATTTTGTTCTATTTGCAATTGCACTCAAAGGCGCTTGATACATTTCAATAAAGTTAAAAACCCATCCACCGCCGTGAAAAAATAGAAGTACCGGAAATGGACCTGAACCTTCAGGAGTAATAACTAGCGCTGAAATATCTGCTGTTGGGGTCGGAATTGTTTTTAGTTGAGTAGAAGCAACCGCTTCACTTGGTCCACCATCATTAATAAACAGGTGCGTATTTTTACGCAGAGTTGAGATAGGCGCATCACCAGCTACTGGTAGGCCTAATGCAGCACGATCTGCTAGAAATTTTGCGGCTTGTGGATGTAAAGGTGCTGACATTTTTCCTCCTTATTTAATGACTCATTGGAGTTTATTCACGTTTATTCAAGTTTATTGAATATTCCCTGAGAACGGTACAATTTGAGGAGATTTCCAGCAATTAGGAGCCATAAATGCGAGTAGGCGTATTAACCGGGGGCGGGGATTGTCCTGGGTTAAATGCGGTTATTCGAGCTGCGGTGCGCAAAGGCGTTAAAGAGTATGGGTATGAATTCATCGGATTCAAAGATGGCTGGAAAGGCCCACTCGAGGGATTAACAATTCCATTAGATATTTCAACCACACGGGGGATACTTCCACGCGGTGGAACCATTTTGGGATCTTCACGAACCAATCCTTTCAAGATTGATGGCGGAATTGAAAAGATTAAATCAAATTTAGCTGCACATGGAGTCGATGCTCTTATTGCTATAGGCGGGGAAGACACATTAGGAGTAGCAACAAAACTACATTCACTTGGTGTAAATGTTGTTGGCGTTCCAAAAACAATTGATAATGATTTAAACAATACTGATTACACATTCGGATTCGATACCGCGGTCAATATTGCTGTTGAAGCGATTGATCGCCTTCATACGACAGCAGAATCACATCACCGAACATTGATTGTCGAAGTAATGGGCAGGCATGCTGGTTGGATCGCATTGCATGCAGGACTTGCTGGTGGCGCCGCATGTATCTTGATTCCAGAAATTCCTTTTTCGATTGAAAAAGTATGTGAGTATGTTGAATCTCGCTATAAAACAAATTACGCACCAATTATTGTGATCGCAGAAGGCGCAGTGCCTAAAGATGGTGACATGATTACCAAAGATGGATCTTTAGACTCATTTGGACATGTGAAACTCTCTGGCATTGGTGAATGGCTTGCTCAGGAAATTGAAAAACGAACTGGCAAAGAAGCACGAACTTCCGTGTTGGGCCACATTCAACGTGGTGGGACACCAACCGCATTTGACCGCGTTTTAGCAACCCGCTTTGGATTGCATGCAATTACGGCTATCCATGATGGAGATTTTGGCAAAATGGTGGCCTTGCACGGAACCCAGATTGAACGGGTTTTGCTCTCTACGGCAACTGAAAAACTCAAAGTCGTGGACCCAGCCCTCTACGCCGAAGCGGAAATCTTCTTCGGATAGCTCAGATTTAAATACCCCGCCCCTAACAGCAAAGGATCTCTAGGATTATGAGCGTGACTCCCAATTCAACTCAATCGTCTCAAATCGATGCCCTTTTCACCCCTGGACTAGTTGCTGCTCAGCAACCAAATTGGCCAGATAAAGAGGCGTTGGCAAAAGCAGTTGAAGAGTTGCGCACTTTTCCACCACTTGTTTTTGCTGGTGAGTGTGACACCTTAAAAGAGAAAATTGCAGAAGCTGCAGAGGGCCGCGCATTTTGGTTGCAAGGTGGAGATTGTGCTGAAACTTTTGCTGGAGCAACTGCAGATTCAATTCGAAACCGAATGAAAACTATTTTACAGATGGCTGCCGTATTGCAATATGGCGCAAGTTTGCCGGTATTAAAAGTTGGCCGTATGGCTGGACAGTTTGCCAAACCGCGCAGTAACGATAATGAAACTCGTGGAGATGTAACTCTTCCGGCCTATCGCGGAGATGCAGTAAATGATTTGGAGTTCACACTTGAATCACGGACCCCAGACCCACAAAGATTAGTTAAGGTTTATCAAACTTCAGTTTCTACACTTAATTTAGTCCGTGCCTTCACTCATGGTGGCTTTGCTGATCTGCGCCGTGTGCATGAATGGAACAAGGGATTCATCCGTGACTCAGCAGTAGGCGAACGTTATGAGCAGATGGCAAATGAAATTGGCAGAGCGTTAGCATTTATGCAATCAGCTGGTGTTGATCCAGATGCATTTAGAAGTGTGGATCTTTATTCCAGCCATGAAGCATTAATCCTTGAGTATGAGCGCGCACTAACTCGAATTGATTCACGTACCCAGGAGCCATACGACGTTTCGGCTCACTTTGTTTGGATTGGGGAACGTACCCGCAAAATTGATGGAGCGCATGTTGATTTCTGTTCCAAAATTCGCAACCCAATTGGCGTAAAACTTGGACCTAAAACCCAAGTTGATGAAGTACTAGCCTTAATTGAGAAGCTAGACCCAAATCGCGAACCTGGCAGATTGACTTTCATCACTCGCATGGGTGCCGGCGTTGTTCGTGAAGCACTTCCTAAATTAGTAGATGGTGTAACAAAATCTGGAGCAAAAGTTTTGTGGGTTTGTGATCCGATGCATGGCAATACTTATGAAGCGCCGAGTGGTTACAAGACTAGAAAATTTGATGACGTGCTAGATGAGGTTCGTGGATTCTTTGAAGTCCATAAAAAACTAGGAACTCATCCAGGTGGAATCCATATTGAGTTAACCGGTGATGATGTCACTGAGTGCGTCGGCGGGGGAGAGCAAATCTCACATGATGATCTTTCCTCTCGATATGAGACTGC
>JBILFD010000044.1:0-6685 GCA_044351765.1 Candidatus Nanopelagicaceae bacterium
GACGAGGATATCCAAGTAGGGGAGAGGTTGAATTACTCATTAGACGCTACGCACCAATCGTGGCACCAAGATTTCACCAGATTGATTTTGCTCACTAATTGTTTTTGTGTGATCAGCAGTTGAAATTATCTTGTCGAGCATATCTTTTGCTGTTGCATCGGATTTAAGATCAAACTCAGTTGAAATCGCTTGGTGAAGTGGGCTGTTACTCGCAACATTTAAAACTGGAATTAATGGGAAACCTGATGGTGGTTGATTTCCATCCGGGAAAGAGATTATCAACTGCACTTTCTGAGACATCAACATTGAGAAATGTTTAGCGGAACCACCGGCTTCGCTAATGATCACATATTTGATTCCGATGTGAGTCAACTCTGTAAGCAAAGGTTCAATCTCAACATCACGCGATAATTCAATGCCAACGACCAACTCTTCAAGTGGGTATGGGAAGTGGCTATAAGTTAGTGCGAGTTCACGAGCGGCGGCGGCTCCGTTTGCAACAGTTCCTTCGACGCCACCACTTTCTTGAATCACCAGATACTCAGTCGATTTTGTTAATTTGGTTATCTTCTCAGTCAACTCATTTCCTTGAGTTGTCTCGCAACCTAATCCAACAACAAGCACTGATCCCACATTTGGGTGAGAAGCGAGTGCGATAAAAAAGTCATCAATTCCGGAAACATCTACTCCGATAATTGCGCAACCATGCTGATGCGCAAAAGTTATGCCGCCTACTTCTTGTGCGATTCGGCGCGAAACTACAGTTGAACAAACCACTGATGGCAAAATTAATTGGTGATGGCGAATTCCGACGCCACGACCTTCATGTTGGAATCCCCAAATTTCAGGCAGGCTCATGCGTTCTCCGTTGAAAGTCGATCGCCTAAAACATTATGGGTATGTACATGCGAACCAGTTGCAATACTTTTCGTTGCGTGACCCATGCGTTCGCCATATTTAATGATGCCATCACCTTTGGCGATATCAGCCGTAGCAATTTTGTGCCCGCGAGGGATGGCCTCAACTGCACTTACTTCGCGGCCATCTTGAGAAATTTTCTCACCAGCATCGATGTCTGCTAAGCAGACTGCAATGTTGTCTTTTGGGTTTAGGAATAATATTTTCCGCTGACCCGCTGGTGAACTCACAGGTCGCATTCTATGTAATTTCTCTGCTAGATTTTCCTCTAGGTCATGAGTGTCAGCATCAAGCCCCGGCTAGCTGAACGGCAACCCTCCACCGCGGTGGGGTGCTCCGGGTGAGGACCTGGCCAGAGATGGCAAGCGCGGACTAAGGCAACTTCCCTCTAATACGCCGAGGTCCGGTCCATAAACGTCACACGGGCGGTTATGAAAACCGAAAGGGTATGGAATGAAACTCAGAAAAATTACCGCTATTTCAGCAGCAGCAGTTTTGGCGTTGACACTAAGTGCTTGTTCTTCAGCAACTGAAGAAGCACCTGTTGAAACTTCAGCAGCAGCTGATTGCACCCCAGATTCATTGGCAACGCTAACTCCAGGAACTTTAACTATTGCAACTGGTGAACCTGCTTATGAGCCTTGGGTATTAAATGACAAGCCAGAAGCTGGCGAAGGATTTGAAGCAGCAGTGGCTTACGCAGTTGCAAAACAATTGGGTTATGACAATGCAAAAGTCAATTGGGTTCGTACCACTTTTGACTCAGCAATTGCCCCTGGACCAAAAACATTTGATTTCAACATTCAGCAATACTCAATCACCGAAGAACGTGCCAAGGTTGTTGATTTCTCAAGCGCTTACTACAAATCAAATCAGTCAATTGTTTCTTTCAAGGGAAGCAAAATTGATGGCGTAACCTCAATCGCTGATTTGAAAGATGCAAAACTTGGCGCAGCAGTTGCCTCTACTTCATTAGATGCAATTGAAAAACAACTTGGACTAAAAGCTCAGGTATTCAATGACAATGCCGCTGCAGTTGCTGCATTGAAGAATGGTCAGATCGATGGACTAGTTGTAGATCTGCCTACCGCTTTCTATCTTTCAGCTGTTGAAGTGCCAAATGGCATCATCGTTGGACAGATCGAAAATAGCGATTCAAATGATGCTGGCGCCGGATTGCTTTTGGCAAAAGACAGCGCAATAACCGCATGCGTTACTGGTGCTGTTGATGCAATTCGCGATAGTGGTGAATTGAAAGCAATTGAAGAGAAATGGCTAACAGTTGGAGCCGGAGCACCGGTTCTAAAGTAGCAGCTGTTTAAGAAAAGATATGAGTTCATCAGAGCAGGGCGCGGTCTCCGACAACGGGGGTCGCGCTTCTGCTTTTTCAAATAATTGGGAACCAAGCGCTCTTGAAATTGCGCGAAGAAAAGTCCGGAAAAAGCAAAATCAACGAAATACTCTGATAGCAATTTCTTCAACGGTATTAGTTTTAGGCACCCTTATCACCTTGCTAGTGACATCACCAGGGTGGAAATCATTGACAGATACTTTTTTTGCTTGGGCTTATGGAGTTGAAGTATTGCCGAAAATAATTTTAGGATTCAGCACAAATGTATTGCTAACTGTGATCGCGTCAACCTGTGTGGCGATAGTTGGAATGATCATTGCACTTACTAGGACTTCTAGGTCACCAGCGCTGTTACCTTTTAGAATTCTAGCTACTGCTTACGTGGACATTTTCCGTGGAATCCCAATGCTTTTGGTGATTCTTTTAGTGGGATTTGGAATTCCCGCCCTACGTATAAATGGGTTAACAAACAATGTCTTAATTTTAGGAACAGTTGCAGTCATAATTACTTATTCGGCATATGTGGCTGAAGTTTTGCGGAGTGGAATTTTGACGGTGCACCCAAGTCAAAGGGCAGCGGCCAGATCACTTGGATTGTCACATTTTCAAACACTAAGATTTGTCGTTTTACCACAAGCCCTTCGCCGGGTAACACCACCGCTATTAAATGATTTAGTCGCGCTGATTAAAGATACTGGCTTGGTTTCAATTCTTGGTGTGACAGATGCGATTCGAGCAGCTCAAATCGCGAGCAGCCGAAGTTTCAACTACACCCCATATGTAATGGCAGCAATTATTTTTCTCTTGATTACAATTCCGCTGACTAGGTTTACCGATAGAACAATTAGACGTTCAATCGAGAAGCAGAATGCTCAAGGTTTAGCATGAGCATCCCAGTACTTGAAATCAGTAATTTACGCAAATCATTTGGCGATGAAGTGGTTTTGCAGAATATTTCACTTAGCGTTCCGGTTCATACGGCAACTGTTTTTATTGGTGCTTCAGGCTCCGGCAAATCCACCTTACTTCGCTGCATCAATCTGTTAGACGGTATCGATGATGGAGTAATTAAATTAGATGGCGAAGATATAACCGATCCAACAGTAAAAAGTGATCAAGTTCGCCGCAAATTAGGAATGGTCTTTCAAGCGTTCAATCTCTTTCCGCACATGACCGTCAGGCAAAATATTACTTTGGCTCCAATTCAAGTACATGGACTTTCTAAAGATGAAGCCAACGCTCGAGCCGATGAATTGCTCGTTCGTTTCGGCCTAAAAGAAAAGGCTGATCAATACCCAGATCGTTTAAGTGGTGGTCAACAGCAGAGAGTCGCAATCATTAGGTCAATTGCCTTACGCCCTCGGCTGCTATTACTTGATGAAATCACCTCGGCTCTTGACCCGGTGTTAGTCAATGAAGTTTTAAGTACGGTGCGAGATCTAAAGAACGACGGCATGACTATGGTTTTAGCCACCCACGAAATGGGATTTGCCAAGCAAGTAGCTGATGAAGTTTGTTATTTAGAATCCGGACAGATCGTTGAGCGCGGAAGTGCAGCGCAAATTATTGAAGAGCCAAAAGACAAGAGAACTCGTGATTTTCTCAAGCGCGTGCATGAAGCTGGCCGGCTTTAAGGATGTCGTTGCAAAATTTCGAAATTATCAGCGGGGACTCGGAATCGAAAGTAATTTTGCATGTGCCGCACTCGGCAACCTTCATTCCCGATGAGGTACGTAAAAGTATTTTGCTTTCAGACCAAGAGTTAAAAGCCGAATTAGATGAGATGACGGACACTTTGACTGAAGCAGTCGCCTTAAAAGCCACTGAGATAAGTGGAAAAAAGCCTTGGTTATTTATAAATAGATTTTCACGATTGGTAATTGATCCAGAGCGTTTCCCAGATGAACGAGAAGCGATGAATGCGGTTGGAATGGGTGCGGTTTACCAAAAGACCTCAATCGGCACACAGTTGCGCAAACCAGACCCAGTAGCGGAAAAACAACTGCTTGATGCGTATTTCCATCCATACTCCGAATCATTGAGTGATTTGGTGGCGCAAAGATTCGCCGCTTTGGGAGAAGTAACTTTGGTTGATGTGCATTCTTATCGAGTAAATCAGCATCCAAACGCGATTAACCATGGCCAACTTCGCCCACCAATATGTATCGGTGCAGATTCATTTCACACTCCCGAGTGGTTAATTGAGGCAGCACAATCAGCATTCTCGATTATCGGAGAGAACTACATAAACCAGCCATACTCAGGCACTTATGTTCCTCTTTCTTTTTATGAAAAGGAATCAAAAATTACTTCAGTAATGATGGAGACGCGAGCCGATACTTTCTTAAGTGAAGAACTTGCACCGCATGATGGGTTTGAAACAGTTGTGAAAGCATTAGCCAATTTGGTGAATTCAATCCAACTGCATTAGTAATTGAGTGAGATCAATCCTCGGTTAAATCCTGAGCCAATCGGCGTAGAGATTCACGAACCACTTCACCATCAGATGTGCGCCAAAGTGGCGGCATCGTATTTAACAAAATTGAACCATAGCGTTTGGTCGTAATTCGAGAATCTAGAATTGCAACAACGCCGCGATCATCTACTCCACGAATTAACCGACCAGTTCCTTGTGCCAGTAGCAGCGCCGCACGGGGGAGTGAAACTTGCATAAATCCACTTCCTCCAGTGCTGTCTACCTGTGCAGCACGAGCTGCCATAACCGGTTCATCAGGGCGGGGGAATGGAATGCGATCAATCGCAACCAAAATACAAGACCTTCCTGGTACATCCACGCCTTGCCATAGTGAAATTGTTCCCAACAAAATCGAGGTTTCATCTGCGGCGAATTTCTCAACTAATGGTCCAACTGCATCACCGCGCTTTTGAGCGATAATTTTAATTGGCAAATCATGCAAAGCTTTATGTAAATACTCTTGCGCACTTTCCAATGCTTTCCATGAGGAGAAAAGTGCCAATGTTCTTCCGCCAGCTGCCTTAATCAATTCACCTAATTCCACAAATGCATCAATACTGACCGCTTCTCGGGAAGGTTCTGGCAAACCACGAGGAAGGTAAAGCATTCCTTGATTAGCGAAATCAAAGGGCGAACCCACATCAAGCATTTGGAGATTACCGGGATCTATTTCATTATCTTTGATTTCAACTTCGCTTTCATCTCCAACTGTGAAGCCAATACTTTTGGCGATACTGTCAAAACTTTTGCCAAAAGTTAATGTTGCTGAAGTAGCGATAACTGGAGTTTTCTTTAAGAGATTATCTCTCAGCAGAGTTGCCACTGTAAGTGGTGCAAGTTGCAAGGTTTTATAAGTTGGCTCAAACCAAAGCACGCTATCTGGCGTTAATTTCAATAATTTGGATAAAGTTTGATTAATTTCATTGACTGCACCTTTTGCTCGGGCACGCGTTGCAATTTCATCGGGAGAACCGGCTTCACCTTCTGCGCCGATCTCGTTAATAACTATTTGGGCAGTTTCGCGCAAGTATTTAATAGGCGCTGAGAGTGAAATTGGCAAAGAATCAAGTCGTCCTTGTTTAGTCGGATCTGAGCGATACTCGGTCGCGAAATATTCCATGGCTGCATCTAAATCACTGGCTGCTGCACCAAATGCATCTGTTGCTGAACCAGGTTTATATTTCCGAGCCATTCCTGCTGCTCGTAATGCTCGAGTGGAGGACAACTCTTCTGTGATTGCCTGAGTGGTTCGATCAAGAAACTCATGGGCCTCATCCAACACAACGGCGTCCCGATTAGGAAGGATGGGATGGGACTCAACAATCTCAATTGCCAGCAACGTATGGTTTGTGACCACGATGTCAGCAACTTGCGCTGCTTCCTTTGCTTTAACTGCAAAACAACTTTGCCCAAATGCACATTTATCAGCACCAACACATTCGCGTCCCGATACTGAGTTTGCTAACCAAACTTTTCGATCAACTTCTGGCGCATCATCACGATCTCCAGTTGCATCAGGATCCTTAATCCACTCTCGCAATGATTTACTTTGACCTTCGAGAGCGCCTAGTTCCATTAAAAATTCACCATCGGGGTCTGCTTGTCCGCTGTTCATTTTCTGTAGACAGAGATAATTCCCAATGCCTTTATAGATGGCAAAACTTATGTCTCGACCCAAAACTTTTGACAATGCTGGAGCAACTCTTGGAAGGTCACGTTCGACTAGTTGTCTCTGCAGTGCGAGAGTTGCAGTTGCTACTAATACTTTTTTACCGTGAACTAACGCTGGAACAAGATAGGCCAAAGACTTTCCGGTTCCGGTGCCTGCTTGAACAATTAAATGATGGCGATCAGATAAAGCATTTGCTACCGCTTCAGCCATCTCAATCTGACCATCACGTGCCGAACCCCCAATAGCTTCGACAGCCGCATCTAAGGCT
>JBILFD010000045.1:0-6673 GCA_044351765.1 Candidatus Nanopelagicaceae bacterium
CATAAATTCCCGCCATCGCATCCACTGTGAGCCCACTAGATAAAGTGCGTTCGCTAGCCATTGAAATAAAATCATCATGATGAATCTGCTTGCCTTTAGCCCATTCAATTTCATCACTTAACTCTCTGATGAATGCTGGCTTTCCACTCAATCCCTCTTCGCGGGCGATTTCGGAAAGGATTTCATATTTACTATTTAGAATTTTTGGTAATGGTCCGCCAATTGCTTCTTTCCAGAAAAAAGTTAACTGGCGCCATGCAGCGCTGTGAAAGGTATGCGCTTGCACATTTGGTTGTCCTAAACCTCTTAATCTATTTCGCAATTGAGCTGCTGCTTTCGCAGTAAATGTCAGCGCAAGCACACGGTTTGGATCCATCACTCCACTCTCGATCGCGTATGCAATTCGATGAGTAATTGCTCGAGTTTTTCCGGTACCAGCCCCAGCAATAATTGCTACTGGGCCGCGAATTGCGGTTGCTGCTTCCCTTTGTTGCGGATCGAGATTAATTAATAGGGATTCTGCTTGTAGATTTGAACTTTTTGATACTGCATCACCTGAACTTACAGAACCATTTGAACTACCTTCACCACTTTCACTGTCTAGCGCCACGCTTCCACACCTTCAAGAGGTTCTCCGTACCAAAGTTCAATCATTCTGCGCGCAATACTTATTCCTGGCGGAAGTAACAATTCACCAGATGCAATATCTGCAGCAATCTGTTCTCTTGAGTACCAACGAATTGCTTCAATCTCTTCGCCATCAGCTTCGGCATCTTCAGGATTATCTGTTACCGCTGTAAATGAAAGCATGATTGATGCTGGGAATGGCCATGGTTGAGATCCTAAATATCTGATTTCACTAAGAGAAACACCTGCTTCTTCTGCAACTTCACGCTCCACGCAAGCTTCAAGAGATTCACCAGGTTCTAAAAATCCAGCAAATGTTGAAAATCTCTTAGCAGGCCAAATTTTCTGGCGACCCAACAAAATCCGATCTTCTCTATCTCTAACCAAAACAATTACTGCGCTATCAGTTCTTGGATAATGCTCTGCTTCGCATGCAGGACATTTGCGAGTTGATCCACCCAAGATGGAAATAGTTGGTTCGCCACACCTTGCACAACGTGGATGCACATCATGCCAATTGGCAAGAGCGACAGCGTGCATGACTGCACCGATCTCAAGATCACTTAGTAAAGTTCCGACATCTCGAAGTGAAACTAAATTTTCAGTTCCTTCTGGGAAAGGCGCGTTGATTGCAAAAAATGGTTGGCCGTTTGGAGCAACTCCCAGAAAAAATCTTTCAGCTACTGATGCTGCAAACTCAGGTGATTTAATTACCGTGCTATTTGGATCTAGATAGATCAACCCGCCAGTTGAAGATGCAGATTTATTTTGACTTGGTTGGGTGGCCTGCTCTGCCTGGCTCGCGCCATCACTCCAAATAAACTTTCCTTGATTTACTTGAAATATTTTGGCATTAGCAAAAAGCTCATCCAAAGTTTGATCCGAGGTGCGCAAATGAGCCGCACGATCAAGGAGTGAGCGTGCGAGTGCTAAATTCTGTAGTTCTGCGGCCATAAGTGGCGAGCCTATCTAATTCCCCCGTACGGTTCACAGATGAAGATCGGCTCCTGGAACCTCCTGCATGGGATGGCCATCCCACAAGGTGGGACATCGGCAGAAAGTTTGCTCAGCGCCGCCGCCATGATCGATCTGGATCTACTGGCTCTTCAAGAGGTCGACTTCTTTCAAGATCGCAGTAACACCCTCGATCAAACCGCCTTGATCGCCCAAGGCATGGACGCACAATTTTATGATTTCACTCCAGCAATCTTTGGTACTCCAGGTGAGAAATGGATACCTGCTGAATTAACTAAAGTAAATAGATCAGTGGGTAAAAGTCAATCAAGTGAATTGAGTGCTTCAAGTAAACGAAATTTGATAAATCAAAATAGCGCATATGGCATTTCTCTGATTTCAAAAATTCCGATTGATGAAATTTGCTTACTGGAATTGGGACAAGCTCCCCTTGGGATCCCTTTAGTGATTCCAAACGAACGCAAAGGTAAAATGCGGCCAAGAGTAATTTACGTCTCTGATGAGCCACGAATTGCTCAAGCTGCAATTCTTGAAAATGGCGTCACTGTGATAAATACGCATTTGTCATTTGTTCCGGGATTCAATCTTCGGCAATTGCGAATGATCAAGAAATGGGCCAAGAGTTTGCCGGGTAAAAAGATTTTGATCGGCGACTTGAACTTACCTGGAAAAATTCCAGCAAAGGTTCTGGGGTGGAATCCATTGATAGAGGAAAAAACTTATCCATCATGGAAACCACGGATTCAATTTGACCATGCACTCTCATCAGATTTCACTGTGAACGAAGTTAAGAGATTACAAATTCCAACTCTGGGGATAAGCGATCACTTACCAATCGCTTTTGAAATCCTCTGAAAAACTTCTCTTCAGATAAGTAATCTCGACAGTTAAGAAGTTGGAACTTGATTTATTAAATTGATTAATCCATCCCGATCTAGTAAATCCGCTGGTCTAATGGTTTCCTGTGATGAGACGTAATGAAACGCGGCTCCTACATCCGATACTTTGCAATTTGCGATTTCAGCGTAAGCAAGTCGATACATGGCTAATTGAATTGCCGCTAATTCAAGTTCCCGCCCACTTTTTGCTGATCCAGTTTTCCAATCAACCACTTCAAATCCACCTGTGGGAGTCGAATAAACAGCGTCCATTCTGCCGCGCAATAAAACTCCCGCGATGGTGCGCTCGAAAGGAACTTCCACAGCAATTGGTGAACGATCTCCCCACTCACTCGCTAACCATTTCTCTTTTAGCGAGGAGAGCACGCTCTCATCAAATGCACCTTCATCTGCACTTCCCGGCAATTCATCTTCATCCAAGAGCGCAATATCCCCAAAACGTTCTTCCAGCCAACTATGAAATGCAGTTCCACGACGGGCTATCGGATCTGGCTTAAATGGAAGCGGCCTTCTAATTCGTGCTGCAAATTCCTTCTGATCAGTCGCGAGCGCAAGTAATGCTGACACAGATAAACGCGGCGGGAGTTTAACTATTATTTCACTCTTATCTCGTTGTTGCTCTTGAAGCGCTAATTCAACTCCATTCTTAAGTTCTAAAATTCTATGATCTAAATTCTGATTTTCTGAAATCATTGAAAAGTCGGAATCATTATTTTGTAATGCGGTAATTAGGGTTTCGAAATTTGTGCGACGCTTGCCAAGTGGGTCGACTGGCCATTGTGCACTCTTAGGATTTACTAAACCAGGATTTTCTGGATCAGTAGGTGGTACATCAATTTCACCAGCAACTACTCCGCCAGTTTTTACTACTTGATCAAAGACATCTTTGTATAAAGCGCTTGGGGGAACGAAATTTTTTCCATTACGCCACCACGATGTTGTGCAAAAAAGATGGCTGCGTGCTCTGGTGACCGCAACATAAGCCAGTCTTTGCTCTTCATCTCCTTTGCGCTCGTTGCAATACAAGTGATACTGCCCAAGTTCGTCGCGTACATCTGTTGTAGTAACGCATCTGTTTAATTCAAGCATTTTGAAACGATCGCGATCTAAACGCAGCGGAAATGGAACCGTTCCTTCATCTTTAAGCCAATTCTCACCAGATTTATCTGATGGGAAAACACCTTCTGCTAATCCTGGCAAAACTACTAAATCCCATTCCCCACCCTTTGCTCCATGCACTGTGAGAATTTGTACAACATCTTTTCTCACCTCTACTCCACCAGCGCGAAGACCACCTTCTTCGCGGTCTGCTACATCGATCCACGTGAGGAATGAGTAGAGTGATCCACCTTGGCTATAAAAATTATTTGCTTCGTCAATAAATCGATCTAAATAACGGCGATTGTGTTCTGTCAGTGCAACATCAACCGCTAAATGCAATTCGCGTTCAACTGCAACAATTAAATCCGGGATTGGCAAATGTACTTTTTTACGCAACCGTTGAATCTGTTTTGCCAGGGATACTAGACGCGTGTAGCCAACTTCAGAAAAACTGTCACGGATACCGGAATTGTTATTGCTCGCATCGCTTAGTTCATCAAGGGCTTCTACGATTGAAGAGCGGGTCAATTCGTCGCTTTCAACGTCTGAACCATTTAGTACGCGCTCAACTAGATTGCGCCCAGGTTCACGTTCAGTTGCCCTTCTACGCGCAAACTTTCCTAGAGCAGCAATGTCGGCAGGGCCAATCCGCCAGTACCCATTGTTAAGCAACCGCATAAGGGCAGTTCCGGCATCAGGCAATGCAATAACTCGCAACATGGCATGGATCTCGGCTACTTCTGGAATGTGGATCAAACCATCAATTCCAACAACTTCCACTGGGATTTCTCGAGCGCGAAGTGCACTTTCAATTTCAGAGATCTGGGAGCGATTGCGAACCAGAATTGCGGTTGATTCAACGAAACGAAAAAGTGGATCTTTTTTCTTTTTTTCAATTAATTCTGGAAGTTTGGATCGAGCCTCTTTGCTCCAGAAAAGTTCAAGATGATCAGCAATAGCTTCTGCTTCAATTTCAACGCTAGCGTAAATTCCACAACTTAATTCACCAGGAGCTGCTGTCGGTTTTGGACCAAGTTTAGAAATTTTAGAACTCTTGTCACCAAATGAATTAATTGGATTTCGTAAAGTTTCTGAGACCGTATTTGCAAGATCTAAAATTCCATGGTCATTCCGCCAACTGATTAGCAATGTATAAGTCTCGGATAACTTTCCGTCCCTAGTTCTAAAATCTGCTGGGAAGGCTGCGATCGTGTCACTGCTGGCACCACGCCATGCATAAATTGCTTGACACGGATCACCGACCGCCGTAATTGGATGGCCGTCTCCAAATAGCGATTGCATCAATCGCAACTGTGAAGCTGATGTGTCTTGATACTCATCAAGAAGTACAACTTGATATTTCTCTCGCTCAATTGCACCTACATCAGGGAATTTCGCAGCAATATCGGCAGCCAAACTCATCTGGTCATCAAAAGTTAGTTCAGATCGCCTGGCTCGCTCATTTATAACTCTCTCCACGATCGGAAGTAATTGCAACCGCGCTTTTTGGGCTGTGATAACTGGTGCAACATCTGCATAAAACGGCGCAAATTTATTTCTAGAAACTGGTTCAACATTTAATACTTCAGCAAGGAATTGTTCGGTGAACTCAGTAATTCTAGAAATCTCCACTTCATGTTCTTTGATCTGTGAAACCAATTTCAAAACATCTTTAATCACTGTGCTTAAAGAACTCTCTACATCTGACATATCTCCGTCATAATTTCGGACAATCTTTTCCACTTGTTGCCAAGCTGCTGCCTCACCCAACATTGATTCAGGTGGTTCGATTCCTAATCGCAAGGAATGCGATGCTGCAATTTTGTTTGCATAAGAGTGATACGTAGAAATACTAGGTTCACCAGTAAAAATCCGGACTTTTTCATTGACGCCTAACTTTGCACGGTATTCGGGTGAGCGCTCAAGTACCCGCAAACTATTACGCACTTTGACTGCTAAATCATTTGCAGATTTACGCGTAAAAGTTAATCCTAAAATTTTGTCTGGCTCGACGAACCCATTAGCAATCAAGTAAATAACTCGCGTGCTCATAGTCTCTGTTTTTCCAGATCCAGCCCCTGCAATTACAACAGCTGGTCGATCATGCGGAGAGGAAATGATTGTTGCTTGTTCAGGGGTAGGTCGGTACTGGCCGAGGATTGCGGCAATCTCTTCCGGTGAGAATTTCACATCGTCGTTCATGGGGGTTTGGTTCATGGGAGTTTCGCTCATGAGAATAAGGACCGCCCCTCATTCTTAATTGGGCATGATGCAATTACGCCACAAGTGCGACAAAGTGTATTTTCGGTAGCTATAAATTTTGCTGCCGCCATCAATTCGCTATCACGCAATATTTCTCCGCGTACATTTTCAACATTAATTGGTGCTTGTTTTCGATCGGCACCCTTTTTTCCATCTGCCGCGAAATAAAGTAATGCCCCACCCGGAGTTTTATTCTCTGGAAAGTTTTTAAAGCCGCCTTCTGCTACGGCAAGTTGATATGCCGCTAATTGGGCATGATCTTGACCTTCGGCTACAGAGACAACATTTTTAGCAGTTTTCAAATCAACAATAATTAAGGATCCATCAACTGCTAATTCAAGGCGATCAACACTTCCCTTAATTACCGCTCTACCTAATGTAAGTGAGAAATTCTCTTCAACGGCCAACAACTGAGTTGGTCTTTGCTGGTGCCAATTTGTAAATTTAACCAACATATCTACAGCGCGATCTCGTTCCTTACTTTCACTCCAGCCTTCACCTAACTCCAATTTGGTCCATAAAGTTTTTAATTCGCTGGTTAGTTCATTAACAGTTGCTCCATTTATTACTCGCGAAGCTAACTCATGGAAAGCACTTCCTAGTAATTGTGCATTTGAATCACCATCACGACCACCGTGGCTCTCAAGCACCCATTTCAAAGAGCATTTACGTAACGTTTCTAATGAGCTTGGTGAAATTTTCAATAGTTCCCCATCTGCGACCAATGGAGCATCTGTAGAGAGTGGAAGTGCGCCATACCAACGCTGAGGGTTAGCCGCTGAAATCCCAGCTGTATCTAGGGTTTTTAA
>JBILFD010000046.1:0-6657 GCA_044351765.1 Candidatus Nanopelagicaceae bacterium
CAATTACACATACAACG
Source organism: Candidatus Nanopelagicaceae bacterium (assembly GCA_044351765.1). Taxonomy (GTDB): domain Bacteria; phylum Actinomycetota; class Actinomycetes; order Nanopelagicales; family Nanopelagicaceae; genus UBA3012. The sequence goes on from JBILFD010000046.1 coordinate 18, forward strand.
ATATTGCGCCTTACATTGATTTGATTGACCAACGTAGTGAAAGTAATGGCGTGCCACTTTCATATTTTGAAATTATGACAGCTATCGCTTTTGCAGCATTTGCTGATGCGCCAATTGATGTAGCTGTTTTAGAGGCAGGCATGGGTGGAGAGTGGGATGCCACCAATGTTGTCTCATCCGATGTGGCTGTGATGATGCCAATTGGTTTAGACCATCAAGAGTATTTGGGTGAAACTATTGCTGAGATAGCCGAAACAAAAGCTGGAATATTTGAAAGTGGAAAACCAGTAGTAATGGCTCACCAAGAAATGGAAGCTGCCCAAGTTTTGATGCGCAAAGCCGCCGAAATGGAGGCCATTCCATTGCGCGAAGGGCTTGATTTTGGAATTGAGAAACGTTCCCTTGCAGTTGGAGGGCAATTGTTAACCATTCAGGGAATCGGCGGAACCTACGATGACATATTTTTGCCATTGCACGGCCGGCACCAAGGTTCAAATGCAGCAGTTGCATTAGTTACCCTTGAAGCATTTCTAGGTGGCGGCTCCAATGCACTAGATAGCGATGTAATTCGTGAAGGTTTTGCAAATACATCTTCTCCCGGTCGACTTGAAATTATGCGCCGGAATCCAACGGTGATGATTGATGCAGCACATAATGCTCACGGAGCAATTGCGTTGTCTCAAGCGTTAGCAGAAGAGTTTACTTTTGATCGAGTCATAGCAGTTGTTGCAATTCTCGGCGATAAAGATGTAGTTAAGTTTTTAAATGAACTCGCTAAAGTTGCTGATGAAATTATTGTTACGCGAAATTCTTCTCCACGTGCCATGCCAATAGAAGATTTAAAGCGAATCGCAAGCGATATTTTTGAAGAAGGAGCTGTGTCAGCCGCACCATCTATTGCTGCCGCGATACAAGAAGCAGTAGAAAAAGCTAGCCAACCAAATGTTTCTATCGGAGTACTTGTAACTGGGTCGGTTGTGACAGCCGGCGCCGCACGAGCATTACTCAAGAGAGATAAGTAAGGAGTTATTTTGCGAATTTTGGGAGCAACAGTTTTAGTGATGGAGGGGCTGACTGTTTCATTTGGATTGCTACTTGCCATGTCTTCAACCAGTTCGGTGGGCGCCATCTGGCTATGGGCCGGTGGGGCATTAGCTTTACTTTTGATTTTGACCGCCGGGCTTTTGAAGCGCAAAAGTGGGTGGATTATTGGCTCGTTACTGCAGCTTTGTGTCTTCGCCTATGGCTTTGTGGTCACGGCCATGTTCGCGATGGGGGTCCTCTATGCCGGCCTCTGGATCGCGGCGATTGTGGTTGGGCGAAAGGGAGAGGCCGCTCGGGCTCGTCTGAGTGGAAGATGAGCCGATACGCTTGGTCCCATGACCGTTATGGAACGCACCTTAATTCTCGTTAAGCCTGATGGAGTACGTCGGGGCTTAGTCGGTGAAGTGATTTCGCGGATTGAATCCAAGGGATATCAGATCACCGATTTAAAGTTGATGAATCCAACGCGTGCGTTACTTGAAGAGCATTATGCAGAACATAAAGGCAAACCATTTTTTGAGCCTTTAGTTGAATTTATGCTTTCAGGTCCAATTGTTGCAATGATCGCAGAAGGACAACGTGTAATTGAAGGCTTCCGTTCACTTGCTGGAGTTACAGATCCAACTGTCGCAGCTCCGGGAACCATTCGTGGAGATTTAGCACGCGATCAAGGAACAAAGGTTGTTCAAAATTTAGTGCACGGCTCTGATTCACCAGAATCAGCAAATCGAGAAATAGCAATTTTCTTTGGAGGAAAATAATTATGGCGGCTAACTTATCTTTCATTGGTCGCGATATGGCGATCGATTTAGGAACTGCAAATACATTGGTTTATGTACGTGGACGTGGAATCGTTTTAAATGAGCCAAGTGTTGTTGCAATTAATCAAACAACTGGTGGAATTCTTGCTGTTGGAATTGAAGCTAAGAAAATGATTGGCCGTACTCCTGGAAATATTGTGGCAATTCGCCCCTTAAAAGATGGCGTTATCTCTGACTTTGATACCACGGAGCGAATGTTGCGTTACTTCATTCAAAAAGTGCACAAACGTCGCCACTTTGCCAAGCCTCGGTTAGTCGTTTGTGTTCCATCTGGAATCACTGGAGTTGAGCAAAGAGCAGTTAAAGATGCTGGATATGCTGCAGGAGCCCGCAAGGTTTACATTATTGAGGAACCGATGGCAGCCGCAATTGGTGCGGGACTTCCAATCCACGAACCAACCGGAAATATGGTTGTAGATATTGGTGGAGGTACTACTGAAATTGCAGTTATCTCACTAGGTGGAATTGTCGCTGTGCAATCGATTCGTGTTGGTGGCGACGAGTTAGATCAAGCGATTATTGCGTGGATTAAACGCGAATACTCATTATTGCTTGGCGAGAGCACAGCAGAACAAATAAAGATGTCTATCGGATCTGCTTTCCCAAGTGCTGGTGAACCAGATGCTGAAATTCGTGGTCGTGATTTAGTCTCTGGTCTTCCAAAAACTATTTTGGTTACTGCAGAAGAAATTCGCAAAGCTATTGAAGAACCTGTTTCTCGAATTATCGAAGCGGTCAAGAGCACGCTAGATACCTGTCCTCCAGAGTTATCTGGCGACATTATGGATCGCGGAATTGTGCTTACCGGTGGTGGAGCATTGCTTCATGGGCTAGACGAACGTCTGCGTCATGAAACTGGAATCGCTGTCAACATCGCAGAAAATCCATTACATGCAGTTGTAATGGGTACTGGAAGATGTATCGAAGAGTTTGAAGCTCTCGAGAAAGTGCTTATCTCCGAACCTCGCCGATAAAAGCTGAATAATTGTGTGGTTTAAAAAGTTCGCAAAATTTAGTGAGGTGAGAAGATGGGCAATGATAAAGCCCGTTCACGCTTTTTCTTAAGCGCGCTTCTGATTACCTCTCTACTTTTAATCACCTTAGATTTACGTGGAAATTTACCAAGTGAGGGCTTGCGGAAAGTTTCGGCAACGGTTGGCTCACCATTCCAATCTCTATTTAATTCAATCTATCGCCCCGTGAGTACATTTACTGGAGACTTGTTTAGTCTAGGACGCACCCGCAGTAAAATCACTAATCTTCAAAAAGAGAACGCAGCGCTGAAAGAGGAATTGAGCCGGAAGAACGCAATAAAAAATGAAGTTAAAGAATTAAAATCAGTTCTTGATTTAGCTGGGGCAGGCAGATACAAAATTGTACCCGCTCGAATTATTGCAGTCGGGTCAGCCGCTAGTTTTTCACGCACAATTCAATTGGATGTTGGACGAGCTGATGGAATTAAGAAAGATATGTCAATCATCGCGGGTGGGGGCTTAGTTGCCCGAATTCTTTCAGTGTCGCAAAATTCATCGATTGGTTTACTGATGGATGATGAAACATTTAAGGTTGGAGTGAGGTTAGAAAGTACTGGCACCTTAGGTGTTGTAAGCGGAACTGGCGGAAGTGAACTTGAATTGATTTTGCTGGACTCAACATCTGATCTGCGCGTAGGTCAGAGAGTTGTGGCGCGGGGAAGTTCAAATAGTCAACCTTTTTTGCCGGGAGTTCCAGTAGGAGTAATTACAGAAGTTAATCAAACAGCTGGAGCACTAACTAAAAGTGCAGTTGTTAAACCTTTTGTGGATTTAAATCGAATTTCAGTTGTTGCAGTAATAGTGAGCAAAAGCAAGACAGATCCACGAGATGCCCTCCTACCACCATCTCCTAAACCAATTCCAACCCCAACTGTCACCGTTTTTGTAACTCCGACGCCAGATCCATCTCCGAGCGTTTCAGATTCGAAGCAGTAAATGAGAAAGAGTTTATTGTTTGTATTGTTAGCAAGTTTGATTTTAACTTTTCAAGAAGTGGTTATCTCTCGGATTGCTTTTCCATTTGCTAATCCATCAATCTTCTTAATTTTTGTTATCTCGTGGGCATTTCTTGAAGAGCAATGGCTTGCTGCTTTGCAAGGTTTCCTTGCTGGGCTGATTTTAGATATTTCACCACTATCGGTTGGAGTAATTGGTCACTGGGCTTTTGTGCTTGCTGCAATTTGTTATGGTGTTTCTGAATTAGGAGTGCAATTAAGAGGTAGCAGAAGATCTCCATTGACTTTGACAGTAGTAGTCACTGCAGGAATCTTTTTCACATTAATCTTTTTCGTTATTTCAGGTGCTTTGATTAACTCAAATCAAGGTTACGGCTTTATGCAGACTGTTCCAGGGGTTGTGTTTTGGTCTTTGGTATTTACGCCTTTAATTTCGCCTTTGATTATCAAGGTAAAAAGGGCCGCAGATGGCGTAGGTAAATCTGTTGAGTGAGCGCTCCCGTCTTTCTATAATCGTAATTCAAATATTTCTTTTTTCATTGTTGATGGCACTTGCCGGAAGACTTTTCTATTTACAAGTTGCTGCGGCACCTAAGTACAAAACTGCAGCACTTGAAATCCAGAGTCGAAATATAGTAACTCCAGCTATTCGCGGCATGATTCTTGACAGTAGCGGTAAGCCACTAGCTGTAAATCAAGTTGGTTTGGTGATCACAGTGGATCGTTCAAAAATAGATAGATTGCCAGACAAAGGTGAATCAGTTCTTCGGAAGCTAGCCAAGACTTTGAAAGTTGATTACCCAAGCCTGTATGGAAAAACTCGACTATGTGGTGAAAAAATTGCACCAGAACTGACCGGTAAAGCTCGGTGTTGGAATGGATCTAGATATCAACCAATTCCAGTCACATTAACGGCAACTGAAGATACAGCGTTGCAAATAGCCGAACGTAGTGAAATCTATTTCGGCGTCGAAGCGATTCCGCAAGGATTTCGTTTCTACCCTGCACCAGAGGGCTCAAATTCGGCTCACGTACTTGGTTACGTTGGCCCCGTAAGTGAAAATGATTTATTGAAAGAGCGAGATCGTCCCTTATATGTGAACGAAGTTTTGGGTAAAGCCGGACTTGAATATCAATACGATGATTTACTGCGCGGAACCCCTGGAGTAAAAACGATCGTTGTTGATAGGCGTGAAGCCATAACAAATGTGCTTAATGAAACTGCACCCATTTCTGGGGATCACTTAGTAACTAGCATTGATGCGAAACTGCAAGCCGTTGTGGAAGAGCAACTACAAGTCGCTATCGCGCGTGCTCGTAGTGGAAGTGTTGATAAAAAAGGCGCGCGCAAGGCAGATTCTGGTGCAGCAGTAGTTATGGATGTTACAACCGGTCGGATATTAGCGATGGCTTCGTATCCAACTTATGATCCGAACATTTGGGAGAATGGAATTTCACAACAGCAAGCAACTGATTTATATAGTGATGCAAAATCTGTTCCTGCACTATCACGGGCTTTGCAAGGAACATTTGCTCCTGCTTCCACATTTAAAGTTGTTTCAGTGGTTGCCGCAGATCGCGCGGGCTATGACTTAAAAGGAATGTATGACTGCCCTGCACAGTTTAAAGTTGGAAATCGGATATTTAAAAACTATGAAAGCAAAGGCGTGGGTTTAATTAATTTACAAACAGGAATTGCAGTTTCTTGTGACACGATTTGGTACAAAATTGCTTTTGATGAGTGGTTAAAAGATGGCGGATTAAAGCCTAAGAAAGATGCCAAGAATTATTTTTATACCGCAGCAAAAGATTTTAGAATTGGCCAGAAAACGGGGATTGACTTGCCTTCTGAATCAAGTGGTCGTTTAGCAGATCGTGAATGGCGAGCAGCTTGGTATGAAAGGAATAAAAATTACTTCTGTAATTATGAGAAGCGGGCAACTAAAGCACAGTTAACTCCGTATTTGATTGCCATTGCAAAAGAGAATTGTATAGACGGCGACAAGGTACGTGCTGGTGATGCCGTTAACTTCTCAATTGGCCAAGGCGATACAACTATGACGCCTTTACAAATGGTGCAAATGTATGCGGCATTGGCTAATGGCGGAACGCTTTGGAAACCAACTGTAGCTTGGGGAGTTGTTACACCTACGGGAGAGAAAGTTAGAGAAATTACTCCAGAGAAAATTGGAAAATTACCTATCTCTAAAAAAGTTTTAAATTTCTTGAATAAATCTTTACGTTCGGTGATTACTGACGGAACAGCAAAATGGCGTTTTGATGGAATGCCAGTCGCCATCAGCGCAAAGACCGGAACAGGCGAGGTTTACGGAAAAAATCTAGATGGATCAGCAAAGGACACAACTTCTTGGCTCGCTTCTTATGGCCCAACTGAAAAACCAAAATACGCAGTAGTAATGATGGTTAGTCAAGGCGGAACTGGTTCTGGCACATCTGGACCTTCGGTGCGGAAAATTTACGAAGCAATTTTTGGTATTGAAGGATCAAAGATTGATAACAGTAAAGCGATTTTTCCTTCGGGACCCCCAAACCTTCTTCCATTGAAAGTAAAAGCGAATGTGATCTCTGAATGAAAAATATCCGTTTACTTAGAGACAGATTTGATTTGCCGTTGTTGGTGGCCACATCACTCTTATTAGTTATCGGTGTTTTGCTGGTTTATGCAGCGACGCGAGATTGGTATGCATCGGCGGGGGAAGATCCAGAGTTTTATTTGAAGCGACAGATTTTAAATATTTTAATTGGATTGCTTCTTGCGGCGGGG
>JBILFD010000075.1:0-5148 GCA_044351765.1 Candidatus Nanopelagicaceae bacterium
TTCGATCTGATCCAAGAATTCGCGAAATTTTTCAACCTCGTCATCTGATTGGTCGGCAATTTCAATGCCAACTTCATCCAAAAGCGCTTCCCCACCAAATATTGGACTGCCAGTTCGCAAAGCTAAAGCTATTGCATCAGATGGACGGGCGGACAGTTCAACCCCATTTGCTAATTTTAAAGTTGCGTAAAAAACGCCATCTTTAATCTCTGATATTTCAACTTGTTCTAAGTTAGAACCAACTGCCAATAAAAGATCTTTTAATAAATCATGGGTTAGTGGACGAGGAGGCAGAACTCCTTGTTGTGCAAATGCAATGGAAGTTGCTTCAACTGCGCCGATCCAAATTGGAAGGTAACGATCCCCACCAGTCTCGCGCAACAAAACAATTGGTTGACTCGAAGGCATCTCTACTCGAACCCCGATAACCTCTAACCGTTTCATGTTCCCACTCTAGTCTTGCCGGCTATCTCTTGCCCGATCTCTTTAACGCGCTCGGTTTAAACCAGCACGAACTAGGGCTCCATGAAGTGAAAGCGTTAATCCAGCCAACTCTCGCTCTACTTCTTGTGCTCTGGCTTTAGCCTCGGAACTTCGTTGACGAAGTAGCGGCGTAATCACCTGTTCTACTAAACCGATTTCACGATCCGCTGAGCTTTTAAAGGAACGCAGATGACGGGCTTCGATTCCAAATGCAGCCATTGCAGCGACTGATCTTGCAATCGAAAGTGCGTCACCATCAAAATGGCGCGATCTTGAAGTAATTAATCCATAAGTCTCTAATTCAGCTAACTGTTCATCAGAGAGTCCTGAAGCACTCAAAATTTCATTCCGTGAAAGTTTCAAATCGGAGCTATCAGTATTTACTCGCTCGCCGTTAATGCTAGAAATTTTTGGAACCATTGGAGTTCCACCTGGTATTGCTGGTGGCTCTAAGCCGCGATCAATTGCCTCTAGGTGATCTTTGATAACTCGTAATGGAAGGTAATGATCTCTTTGAACGCCAAGCACATAACGCAACCGATCTAAATCATGATTGCTAAATTTGCGATAACCAGATGGAGTTCGTTGCGGTTCGATTAACCCTTCAGATTCCAAAAAGCGAATCTTTGAAATAGTCACTTCAGGGAATTCGTTACGCAATTTAGCTAGTACCTCTCCGATACTTAAATATGCGCGTGCTGGAACTGCCATTTTTACGCCTTGCCTTCCCCTGATATGTAGATCAAACGATATTTTCCAATTTGAATCTGATCACCATGTACCAACGCTGCGCTATCTGAACGCTGACCATTTACATAACTTCCATTCAAACTTCCGCTATCGGTGATTGTGAAACCTTTTCCACTGCGTTCAAGAGTTGCATGCACTCGCGAAACCGTCACGTCATCTAAGAAAATCTCGTTTTTAGGATTACGACCAATAGTTAATTTCTCAGTATTTAATAAATATCTGGCTCCAGAGTTTGGGCCTTTTTGCACAATCAACAATGCGCACCCTTCAGGTAGCGCCGCTAAAGTTTCGCGATCTCCGTCAGTGAGGGCTTCCAATTCACGAGTTGGAATTGGGGTGGGATTGTCACGGCGAATTGCGGTTGTGTCCGACATTTGCCCTCCCCCAGTTAAATCACGCTCAATCAGCCTGATTGAAAGTCACCTTCAAGTAAACCTTTACGGTGACCCTAAGGTCGAGCAGGGGGCTCGGTCAAGTCCCGATATTTTGATGCTTTCTCAGTGTTCTCAGTGTTCTCAGTGTTCTCAGTGGGAGGTGATCTCTCCGTAAGCCTCACTGGTCAGCAATTTCTCAAAAATCTCATTTTCTGGCGCCGTAACTTCAAACAACCAACCCTGGCTAAATGGGTCACTATTTATTAACTCTGGCTGTGAATTCAAGGCGTCATTTACTTGCAGAATTTTCCCGTCGACGGGTGCATATATTTCACTCACGCTTTTTGTGGATTCGACCTCTCCGCAAACCGCTCCAGCTTTTATTGATTGGCCAACGGTTGGAAGTTGAACATAAACGATGTCACCAAGTGCGGCTTGTGCAAAATCCGTGATGCCAACACGTGCAACATCTCCACGTATTTCAATCCACTCATGCTCAGCCGTGTACCGAAAGTTGCTTGGATTTGCAGACATCTATTTCTCCCTTAACTTGTTAACTTCCTCGATATCCAAAATCAAATTCCGCACCGATCCTATTCCTGATTATGAGATTTTGAATCTCCAATTAAGCGTCGAGCTCCTAGGAAATAAGAGATGCCGGTCAGAACGTACAGAGCAACCCCCCAGCCTGCAAATGCCCAAGCCAGAGAGTCGGCAAATCTAGCCAAAATCGAATCCCCGGATGCCAACAGCAAAAATGGGAATGCATACAACAGATTAAAGGTCGCAGCCTTGCCCAGGAAAGTTACTTCCATAGGTCCGTGACCGATTTTATAGAGTGATGGCAATGTTGTTGCTAACAATAAATCTCGAGCAATTAAAAGAAGCAATATCCAAAGCGGAATAACATCTCGAACAGTAAGTGCAATTAATGTAGCGGCGATATACAAACGATCTACTGCAGGATCTAACATCGCCCCCAATTTGCTGCTTTGGTTAAATGCTCGGGCTATTTTTCCATCCGCATAATCCGAGATCCCAGCGATAGCTAAAACAAAAATTGCCCAGCCATCAAACTCTTTTACCAACATCAACCAAAGAAGAAGTGGGATACCTAATGCACGTAGAAAAGATAAGACATTGGGAATAGTTAAAATCCGATCGCTAGCTGGATCATTTTCCAAATCATTTTTAGATTCGCTAGACATCACTCCCCCAAACTTTCAATCAAGTCCGGACACGAACTGATACTTCAACAGGTGCTCCCGCAAAACCAAATTCTTCGCGCAAGCGTCTTTCAATAAATCTGCGATAAGACGGCTCTAGAAAACCAGTTGTGAAAATTAGAAAACGTGGAGGCGCTGTACTTGGTTGTGTTGCAAAAAGGATCTTGGGTTGTTTTCCACCTCTAACAGGTGGTGGCGTTGCGCCAATCAATGTTCCCAAAAATGCATTTAACTTAGATGTTGGTACGCGCGTTTCCCAACCGTTTAACGCTCTGCGCAGGGCTGGTGCAAGTCGATCTCTGTGCCATCCAGTAAGTGCTGCAACATTTATTCTTTCAGCCCATTCAACCTGATCGAGCTCTTTATCTTTTTCGCGTTCGAGTGCTTCTCGTCGGTCTTCATCGACTAGATCCCATTTATTCATCGCAATTACTAAAGCACGGCCTGATTCAACAACCATGTTCATGATCCGTAAATCCTGATCCGTAATTGGCTCAGCGGCATCGATAACTAAAATTGCTACCTCTGCACGTTCCAATGCCGCCTCTGTTCGCAACATTGCGTAGTACTCAGTACCGCTCGCTTGATTAGCATGTTTGCGAATTCCAGCAGTGTCGATAAAACGCCATATCTCTCCGCCGAACTCTAACTCTTCATCTATCGGATCGCGTGTTGTGCCCGCGACCGAATCGACCAGTGCTCGATCAGTTCCTGCAATCGCATTAAGCAAACTTGATTTACCAACATTTGGTCTACCTACAAGCACTACACGTCTTGGCGCATCAACTTCAGATTTTAAAATTTCCTTTGGCAACATATCAATTACGCGGTCCAATAAATCACCACTACCTCGACCATGCAATGCAGACACCGGAAACGGTTCTCCTAAACCAAGTTGCCACAATTCATGAACCAATAATTCTGTTTCAGCGTTATCGACTTTGTTCGCAATCAACAAAACTGGTGTATGAGTTTTACGAATATGTGAAATTAGAGCCATCTCTTCTTCCATCGCACCAACAGTTGCATCTACAACCATTAAAACTAAATCTGCTTCTTCTATTGCCATTTCAGCACTCTGGGCTACTTTCAAACCTAAACCAGTTAAATCTGGTTCCCATCCCCCAGTGTCGATCAATGCAAAGGAACGACCAGCCCATTCCGCTTCATAGCGAACGCGATCGCGAGTAACACCCGGACGGTCTTCGATGATTGCTTCGCGGCGACCTAACAAGCGATTAACTAAAGTGGATTTACCAACATTGGGTCTTCCAATAAGTGCAACGATGGGCAATCTGGAATCTTTTGATTCTCCCGCATCGCTTGTATCGCTTGAATTCTCAGCCATTTAGCTTTCGCTCCTCAATCAAATTCCAGAGCGCTTGAATCGTCTCTTCTAGATTTAAGTATGTCGCATCAAGAACGATTTGATCTTCACTTTGCCTTAATGGTGAGGCGGCTCTCATTGAATCAATGGCATCACGTTTTGCAAGTGAATCTGCAACAGAGTTTGCACTTACTTCCGCTAATTCACTCAACTGTGCCTGCCGTCTAACTGCACGTGCTGCAACATCAGCTGTTAAGAAAATCTTTAACTCCGCATCTGGCCAAACAGTGGTTCCAATATCACGACCTTCAACGACTACACCGCCAAATTCAGCGATGCTTTTCACAATCAAATCTCTTTGCAAAGTTAATAACTCAGCCCGAACTTCTGGAACTGCACTAATGCCGCTGACAGAGTTGGTAATTAATTCCTCGCGGATTACCGCTGATAAATCTTTAATTTTATCTTTCTGGTCAGGATCTATAGCTACCAGCATTGGGTTTAATGGATCCAAATTGAAATTCAATTTGTTGCCCCGTACCAAGTTCGAGATCTCCTGCGGTGCGCTAACTCCTTCTTGTTGAGCCAGCCAGGTCAAACCTCGGTACAAAGCACCAGTGTCCAGATAACCCCACCCCGCTTTGGCCGCTACTCCTTTGGAGACTGATGATTTTCCAGCGCCGCTCGGGCCATCAATAGCGATAACCGGCATCGCAGGCCTCCCTTATCCAATTTCATATAATTCAAAAGTTTGCGATAAATCTGCGCTTCTCCGCCCTAAGGCTAACCTGCTTGTCACGCCAAAGTGCGCCACCAACAAGATCGTTTTCACAACCTGCTGTCACCAATATCGATAAATGGCTAGATCTGTAAAACTATTAAACAATTAACACTTATGGATGAACTTGCCATCCTCTTCCAGTTAATTCGGTGATTAATGTCGATAAATCGGTAGGCGCGATAAACAAGGTGATCAATCCGGTGGATT
>JBILFD010000047.1:0-6534 GCA_044351765.1 Candidatus Nanopelagicaceae bacterium
AGTGCCATGGATCCGTCACTAGTAAAACTTTTTTATCTTTTACAACTTTTGCATACGCCTTAGTACTCGAAAGAGTATCTCTACCTTTAGGCACTGAAATTGCAGCAGAGCTCTTTACTCCATTGTTGACTAGCCAATATCTTCCAGAAGCACCTTCGGTGGTTCGATCACCTGGTGCGCCAGCACCTACGGTGATGATTTGATCGACTAAATTTTCTTTGTAAAGAATTCGCGCTTGTTTCAATCTCGCTTCAAGAACTGGTCCCGGACGACCATTAAATTGTGCTGCACCTAAGACAATCGCCACATCCGATTTATTCTCTACTGGATGTGTACCACTCCACCAAACTCTGCCTACTACCAATGTCGGTATTGCAACCACAATAATTACCATCAATGAGAACAATCTAAAAATTATTTTAAACGGGTTCATCCTCCAGAAACCAGATCTTCAACTTCTATGTGTGCATACTCATCTGGATCGTCCAACCACTTGTCTGGCAATGCAATTGATCTAATTGATGAGGATCTTCCACGTGGTTGTTCACCTAAAGCAACTGGATATGGTTGTTGTTCAATCTCTCCAAGTAAATTTCGTAACTGATCAATATTTTCAATCATTGCAAGAGAGGCCCGAATCTCGCTGCCAACTCGAAATCCTTTTAAGTACCAAGCCATATGTTTACGTAGATCTCGTGCGGCACGAAATTCATCTTCAAAATAATCTCCAAGTAATTCACCGTGACGCACCATAATTTGAGCAACTTCACGCAAGGTTGGTTGCTGTGGAATTTCACGACCTTCAAATGCAGCCACTAACTCTGCAAATAACCACGGTCTTCCTAAACATCCGCGGCCAACTACAACGCCATGACAACCGCTCTGTTCAACCATATTTATTGCATCAGCACCTGACCAGATATCTCCATTACCTAAAACTGGTGTTCCATATGGCGCAAGGTGCTCGACAAGTCTTCCAATCGCATCCCATTGGGCTTTTCCGGAGTACATCTGGGCGGCAGTTCTAGCATGAAGTGCTACCCAACTTACGCCAAGTTTTGCCGCACTCTCACCTGCCTCTAAATATGTAATGTGATCACTGTCGATGCCAATACGCATTTTTACTGTTACTGGAATACCAAATGGTTTTGCTGATTTCACAACTGATTCCACAATTGCCGAAAATAATTTACGTTTGAAAGGTAGCGCTGCTCCTCCACCTTTGCGAGTAACTTTTGGTACAGGGCATCCAAAATTTAAATCAATATGATCAGCCAAATTCTCACGCCCCAACATTGTTACGGCCTGCCCTACAACTACTGGATCCACCGCATATAACTGAACTGATCTAGGAAATTCCCCTTTGCCTGGCGTAATCATTCGCAAAGTCTCTGGGTGACGTTCAACAAGAGCGCGCGCAGTCACCATCTCTGAAACAAAAAGTCCGGCCCCTTGCTCGCGACAAAGCAATCTAAAAGCGGCATTGGTAATTCCAGCCATTGGCGCTAAAACAACTGGGGGGTCAATTTGAATCTCCCCAGTTGGGATTTGAAGTTTAAGCGGCTTTAACAGCCGAGCAGGCGTGGAGCTAACCATGTTTCCACTTGATCTATAGAGATGCGAACTTGTTCCATCGAATCGCGTTCGCGAATTGTTACTGCATTGTCTTCAAGGGATTCGAAATCGACTGTGATGCAATATGGGGTTCCGATTTCATCTTGGCGACGATAGCGGCGGCCAATTGCACCTGAATCATCAAAATCAATACTCCAATTTTTACGCAATTGCGCCGCAAGATCACGCGCTTTTGGTGACAAATCAGCGTTACGGGATAACGGCAATACTGCAGCTTTAATTGGGGCCAAGCGATGATCAAGACGTAATACAACCCGCTTTTCCATCTCACCTTTTGCATTTGGTGCTTCATCCTCAGTGTAAGCATCCATCAAGAAAGTAAGTGCGCAGCGATCAACTCCAGCCGCTGGTTCAATTACAAATGGAGTCCAATGCTCATTTTTCTCTTGATCAAAGTAAGAAAGATCTTTTCCGGAAGCGGCTGAATGTGCTTTCAGATCAAAATCAGTTCGGTTAGCAATGCCTTCGAGTTCGCCCCACTCAGTTCCGGCAAATTCAAATTTATACTCAATATCAGCAGTGCGTTTTGAATAGTGCGAGAGTTTTTCTTTTGGATGATCGTAAATTCGCAGGCGATCTGGGTTGATACCTAAATCTTTGTACCAAGCCAACCTGGTATCAATCCAATACTGGTGCCAATCTTCATCAGTACCTGGAACTACAAAAAATTCCATCTCCATTTGCTCAAATTCCCTAGTACGAAAAATAAAGTTTCCTGGAGTGATTTCGTTTCGGAAAGATTTTCCAATCTGTCCAATACCGAAAGGTGGTTTTTTACGTGAAGTGGTCATTACTTGATCGAAATTTATAAAAATTCCCTGCGCTGTCTCCGGGCGCAGATATGCCAAACCAGATTCATCTTCAACTGGTCCTAAATAAGTTTTTAGTAATCCTGAGAATTGTTTTGGAGTAGTGAATTGGCCTTTGTTCCCGCAAGCAGGGCAATTAATATCAGCTAAAGATTCTGGCGCCTTCTTATGCTTTGCTTCATAAGCTTCTTCTAAATGATCAGCACGATAACGTTTATGGCAAGCAGTGCACTCTGTCAAAGGGTCTGAGAAAGTTGCAACGTGTCCAGATGCTTCCCATACTTCACGTGCCAAAATTACGCAGGAATCAATACCGACAATATCTTCGCGGCCCATGACCATGTATTTCCACCACTGGCGCTTTACATTGTTTTTTAGCTCGACACCTAGCGGGCCGTAATCCCATGAAGCGCGCAATCCGCCATAGATTTCAGAGGATGGATATACAAATCCCCGGCGCTTGGCCAGGCTGACAATAGTTTCTAAACGATCGGCCATTTTGGTAGAACTCCTTCATCCGGCTGGCTGTCGGCGAATATTTGGATTACTCCGGAATTTCCGGGATCACACCAGGCTGGCGCAACGAGGAAATTCTACCTAAATCAACCCCAAATTATTTGAAAATGAAAATCATTTTCATTTTGTGATACGATGCTGATATGAACATTGCCATCATCCTCGCAGGACTTACCGCTCTCTCAACCTTTGCAGGCGGGGCTTTGGCCCTGAAAGCAAAGGACCGACTCCATCTTGTACTTGGACTGTCAGCCGGCCTTTTACTTGGTCTTGTTGCATTTGATCTACTGCCTGAAGTTTTTGAATTAGGCAGTCAAGAATTTCTTCACGCCCCTGTTGTATCAATTGCTTTGATCGGTGGTTTCTTACTACTTCACTTCTACGAGCGAATTTTTGGTTCCCATGAGCCAGCTGAATCAGATTACGGTCATGATCACGAACATTCACATAACTTCGCAGGCGCTTTTGGTGCGATCGCGATGGGTGGCCACGTGTTTCTCGATGGTTTGGCACTCGGTGTTGCATTTAAAGTTAGTTCAGATTTAGGACTTGTGGTGTTTATTGCTCTACTTGTTCACGCATTTAGCGATGGATTGAACACGGTTTCTTTCATGATCAAATCAGGTCTTTGGGGGAAAAAGAGCATTGGTTTGCTTGGTATAGATGCATTAGCTCGAGTTAGCGGCGCAGCTCTTGGTAGCACACTTGCCTTGAGCAATAATTTGATTGCTATTTACCTTGCTGCATTTTCGGGAATTGTTATTTATCTTGCGACATCACATATCTTGCCTGAAGCACATTCACGTCACTCATCACGATTGACAATGGTTGCGACTATTTCAGGTGTATTGATTATGTGGGGCTTGGTTGCATACCTTCATTCAGGAGATGCGCATTCACATGAAACTAGTCAAGGGATACATCTAGAAGATGAGCACGCCGATGAGGACCATGAATAAATCGGATCTCAAGTTGATAGCAGTTCTTGAGCGAACTGGTGGATTCGCAAGCGCTCAAGAACTGCATCAAATCCTGCGTCGAGAAGGAGATGGGATAGGTTTAACAACAGTTTATCGAGCCCTGCAATCTTTAGTAGATGACAAGATTGTGGATCTTCTGCGTCGCGAAGATGGAGAAGCTATTTATCGTCTTTGTGGTGACGGCCATCATCATCACTTAGTGTGCAAAAGTTGCGGCGATACCGTTGAAATTGAAGGTGGAGCGATTGAAAAATGGGCCAACACCATGGCTGAAGAGTTTGGTTTCCGCGAGGTTGGGCATACAGCAGAGATCTTCGGAATCTGCTCAAAGTGTTAACTAATGGGCGACTTTAGAGGAATTCCGACGTGTGCTTGTCCTGCTTGTGGATCGCATCTATTGGAAATTACGGCTTCATTTAACCCAGATACGTATGAAATTGAAATGTACTTACTTGATAACGCTCGTTGTGCAATGTGTCAGGCCCATTTAACTGCCCCAACACCCATAGATCATCCAGCGGCTTAAGCCTTTCCAAATCTTCGATCTCTTTTAGCGTAAATCTCAATGGCATTCCAAAGTGTTCGTCGATCAACATCAGGCCAAAGTACATCTAAAAACACCAATTCTGCGTAAGCGCTTTGCCACAACATAAAATTACTGATTCGTTCTTCTCCTGAAGAGCGCAAGAAAAGATCTACATCTGTTGGAACATCTAAATACTTAGTAAGTGTTTTCTCATTTATTTTATCTACATTTATTTTTTTGTTTTTAATATCTTTACCTAATTCAATTGCAGCATCAATAATCTCTGCTCTTCCTCCGTAATTGACACACATATTTAAGGTCAATACTTTATTTTTTGCAGTGAGTTTTTCAGCTCTTTCCAACTCATCAATTACGCTTTTCCATAATTTACGATCACGCCCGGCCCATCGAACTCGAACACCTAGCTCATGCATGTCATCAAGTCGGCGACGGATTACATCTCGATTAAATCCCATTAAGAACTTAACTTCTTCAGGCGAGCGTTTCCAGTTTTCAGTTGAAAATGCAAAGGCGCTAATTTCTTTAACACCAATTTCTATTGCACCTTCTACTAAATCAAAAAGTGCGGCTTCCCCAGCTTCATGGCCAGCGGTTCTCGGTAACCCTCTTTGTTTTGCCCATCTTCCATTTCCATCCATAACCACAGCAACATGATTTGGAATTAATGTTTTGGAAAGTTTTGGAGGTTTTGCCCCACTTGGATGTGGCGTTGGTTTTCTCATGCGCGCTCTACCAAGGGAAGCGAACGTAGCGAGCGCTCTAAGTGGTACTGCAAATATGCCGCGATAACTCCGCTTGCTTCTCTTCTACTTTTAGGATCGCTGCTTTCGGCAATATCCCATTGACCGGATAGCAGTGCCCCCATCAATTCAAGAGTTGGTGCAGTGACCGTTGCAGCACCTGAAGTTCGGCAATTTGTGCAAATACTTCCACCACCTGAAAGTGAGAAGAAACGATGTGGACCAGCAGCTTCGCATACCGAACAATCTTCTAGTGAAGGCGCGTAGCCGCCGACCGATAGTGAGCGAAGTAAAAACGCATCAAGAATTAATGATGGTTCATGCTCATTATTTGAAAGCGAACGCAGTGCTCCGATTACCAACAAAAATTGTTGTAAAGATGGTTCGTGCTCATTCAATGTGAATCTCTCGGCTGTTTCCAAAATTGCTGAAGCAATAGTCCACTTTTGATAATCGGCCGATAGGACATCTCCAAAATTTTCACGGGAAGAAACTTCGGTTACAATGTCAAAAGTTTTTCCAGTGTAAAGCTGGATATCTAGGTAGCTGCCCGGCTCAAGGCGTGCACCAAATTTAGATTTAGTACGCCGAACTCCCTTTGCAACTGCTCGAATTCGACCGCTCTCCCGAGTTAACAAGGTGATGATTCGATCTGCTTCACCAAGACGTTGCGTGCGAATTACGACCGCTTCATCTCGGTAAAGACCCATAAGCAGAACGGTAGTACTTCTGAGTGAGAACTACCTGATTGCGCGGTTGATGGCAGAAACTATTGCCTTTAGTGAAGCGGTGGTCGTATTCGGATCAATTCCGACTCCCCAAAAGGTTTCTCCATCGATGGTGCATTCGAGGTAAGCCGCGGCACTGGCGTCCCCGCCTGAAGCAAGTGCATGCTCGTAATAATCGAGTACCTGCACTTTTACGCCATGACTTGCTATCGCATCGCAGAACGCTGCAATTGGACCATTTCCGGTTCCATTTAATGTATGGCTAGCGCCGCGATCAGTAATTTCGGCAACCAGTTTTACATCTTCGCCCAAAGTTGAGCTTTGTGAAAGTCCGCGAAGTCTGAATCGACCCCAAGGGGCACTTTCAGTTGGCAAATACTCATCTTCGAAAATTCCCCACATCTGGTCAGGGTTGATTTCGCCACCTTCACTATCAGTTTTAGCTTGGACAACTTGGCTAAATTCGATTTGTAGTCGGCGTGGAAGATCAAGTGAATGTTCATTTTTCATCATGTACGCCACTCCACCTTTTCCGGATTGGCTATTAACACGAATTACCGCTTCGTAACTGCGGCCAAT
>JBILFD010000048.1:0-6408 GCA_044351765.1 Candidatus Nanopelagicaceae bacterium
CATATTGTTGAGTGATCGTCGATCCACCCTGAACGGCGCCACCTCGAGCCATTAAATAAAATGCCCTCAAAATTCCAGTTGGACTGATTGCATGGTTCGTATAAAACTTTCGATCTTCGGCAGCTAGTACGGCATGACGTAATTCGATCGGAATTTTTGCCAATGGCACGCTGGTTCGATTTTGGGCACCCAATCTTCCAATTTCACTGCCATCGTCATACTGCAAAATGGTTGCTTGGCTTGTCACATAAGCATTTGGGTCTGGAATTGAAATTGTGAAGTATGAATAAACAATTAGTGCGCTGCCTGCTGCAAAACCAATTCCCCCAAAAACCAAAATCCAGCGCAACAAAATTCTTTTTGCTGAAACACGGCTGCGCCTGCGTCGCTTTCTTGTTGGGGTTGATTTACCCCGTGCAGGCACTGGCTCTTTGCTCATACGCCCAGATTAGCGATTAACTGACCCAATCCTCATCCTCCAAGGTACGCACCTTTCGTGGCGGTCTGCGCTCCTGACCATCCCCTAATAAATAGGACAGATGCAAATGATTCCAGTGACAGTTTCGACAAACTTCAACTATATAAACTCTAAATTGGCCATATTCATTTTGCATTTCTATTAATTCATCAGTTGATTTAATTCGACCTGAGTATTGACCGAGTTGATCTCCAAATGTGTAACGAATTTCCATCAACTCTTTGCTCCGACAGATTGGACATTTACGTCCAGAAGGTTCGCCATGAAATTTTGCTGCACGCAATAAATATGGATCTGCATCGCAAGCATCAGATGCATGTGAGGAGCCTTTAAAGAGCGCGTTTAATGTGGCGCGCTTTGAAAGGGTGTAATCAATACTGCCCCGTTTGGACCACATAAAGATAAGTCTAATCGCAGCCTCACCCCGGCACGCTCTAGGCTTCCACCTATGCCAAGAACTCATCGGTTACTTAATGAAAACCGATTGTGGCGATTAATAACAGTTCGATGGAGTGCGCAATTAACTGATGGCCTCTACCAAAGCGCTTTGGCATCTTACGTACTTTTCTCACCCGAGCGGCAAGCAAGTGCCACCGCTGCTGCAATTGCATTTACCACTGTCTTACTTCCATATTCATTGATTGGTCCTTTTGTTGGAACAATTCTCGACAAGTACTCACGGCGCCAAATTTTGTTTTTTGCAAATCTTGGACGCACAATCACCCTGCTAGTTGTTGCAACTGCAATTTTGTTAAATGCGACTGGCTTTGAATTAACACTAATTGTATTAATCTCATTTGGAATTAACAGATTGATACTCGCCGGATTGTCAGCGAGCTTGCCGCGAGTTGTTACCCGCGAGATTCTGGTTGCCGCTAATGCCTTAACAGTTACTGGAGGAACGGTCGCTATTGTTTTAGGTGGCGGAATCGGAATTGGTTTACGGAATCTTTTAGAAACCCAGAATGGTGCCGACCAAGTTGATGCTGCTTTGGTGCTTTTTGGGGCCCTTGGTTATTTCATTTCAGCTTTGCTTTCACTGCGGCTCAGAAGAAATGAGCTTGGACCAACTCAAAGTGAAATCGAAGCCGAAAATAAAAAATGGAGTGATGGCTTCTCACAAATGCGTGACGGATTTTCTTACTTAAAGAGCAATAGAGATAGCGGTATTGGAATTCTTGCAGTTGCCATTCAAAGAGGCGGCCTAACTGCACTTACTTTGATGGCTCTGATTTTAGAACGAAATGCATTTAACAATCCAAATGACCCTGATGCTGGATTGAGCGGTTTTGCAACAGCCATCACTATTGCAGGTGTTGGAATTATGTTAGGTGCGATAGTAAGTCCAGCCGCAGTAAGACGTTTTGGCCGGCATCGGTGGATGCGAATAGCGATGTTGATTGCAAGCCTTGGGCCAATAATTTTTGTTTTCTCCCAGAGTGAAATTGCGATGATCGCGATGGGATTTGTCAGTGGATTTGGTGGCCAAGGAGTCAAAGTCACAAATGATGCTCTTGTTCAAGAAAAAATTTCTGATGATTACCGTGGAAGAGTTTTTGCTGTCTACGATGTGGTTGTTAATGCAGCAATAGTTTCAGGTTCGCTAATTGCCGCGGTAGTTATGCCAAAAAATGGTCTTGGAATAACTCTTCCGTTAATTATTACCACTCTGTATTTAGTTGCGGCAATTTCACTTCGTAAAAATTGGTTCAAAGACTCACCAAAAATAATTTAATTTGCTGGTTTAGCTGTTTTCTTTCCACCATTTATTTAATTCACTAATTGCGCGCTCACGCCCTAGTGGGCCATTCTCCATCCGCAGTTCCAGTAAGTACTCGTAAGCGTCCCCAACTTTTCGAGATGGTTTTAAATTTAAAATTTCCATGATTTCGTTGCCATCTAGATCCGGTCGAATTTTGCCCAATTCCTCTTCTTCAAGAAGTTGTGCAATTCGAGCCTCTAACTGATCGTATGTCGTGGCGAGTAATTCGGCTTTTCTTACATTTCTGGTCGTGCAATCGGCGCGGGTGAGTAAGTGCAAATGAGTCAATAGTTCACCAGCATCTCTTACAAAACGGCGAACTGCACTATCGGTCCATTCTGCATCTCCGTATCCATGGAACCTCAGATGTAATTCAACTAACTTTGAAACATCTTTAATAGTTTCTCGGTCAAATTTCAATGCACGCAAGCGCTTATTAGCCATATGGGAGCCAACAATTTCATGATGGTGAAATGAAACTCCACCTCCGGGTATTAGTGCTCGAGTTTTTGGTTTTCCAATGTCATGTAAAAGTGCGGCTAATCGCAAAATTAAATTTGGTCCGCCAAGTCTCTCCTCTTGATCAATTGCTTGTTCAAGAACTATAAGTGAATGCTCATAAACATCTTTATGACGGTGGTGTTCATCAATTTCAAGTTGTAGTGCAGGAAGTTCTGGTAAAAATTGTGCCGCTAAACCAGTTTCGACCAACACTGTTAACCCAAGTCGTGGATTTACGGACATTAAAGTTTTTACAAACTCATCTCTAATTCTCTCTGATGAAATAATTTGTAACCTGTCCGCCATCTCAATAATTGCGACGCGAACTTCGGGTGCAATCGCAAAATCAAGTTGAGCAGCGAATCGAGCGGCCCTCATCATCCGCAGTGGGTCATCACTAAAAGATTGTTCAGGTGTTCCGGGAGTTCGTAATTGTTTCGCGATTAAATCTTGCATTCCGTTATGCGGATCAATAAAGAGATTTTCTTTTCCGTCTAATTCTAAAGCCATCGCATTCACCGTGAAATCTCTTCTACTTAAATCACCTTCGAGAGAATCTCCGTACTGCACATCTGGCTTGCGGCTATCTTTGTCATAACTTTCGCTGCGATAAGTTGTGATTTCAATACTTAAACCATTTTTTTGCGCAGCAATAGTTCCGTATTCAATTCCCGTGCTCCACACAGCATCTGCCCAGCCACTTAACAATTCTTTAGTGATTTCAGGAAGAGCATCTGTAGTGAAATCTAAATCTCCACTCGCATTTTTATTGCGGCCTAAAAGCGCATCCCGAACTGGTCCGCCTACTAATGCCAGCCGATGGCCCGCCCCCCGGAACCGGTCCGCCAAGTGATTTGCCTCAGGCGGGACCTTGATCAATGCGGCTATGGCAAGAGCAGCCGAAGCGTGCGGATCATTTGACATGGGTTGAAGGGTACGCGGGTAGGCTAGGGCTATGTCCCGAACCTCCGGTGAGGACGGGCTAGCGGCGAAAAAAACGCTACCTTCCTCGCCAATTCCTGCCCCGCGTCCACCAAAATCCCAGCCCACGCCAAAACCTGGACCGGGTAAGTCGGTGGCGAAAAAAAATGACAGTAAAAGTCCTGTTGTTAAGCCGGGAGCGGAAAAGCCTGGTGACTTAAAGGCGAAGAAGTCTTCGCCGAAAAAAACGGCTAAGACAGATAAAAGCAAAAACCCAAATACTTCGCGCCGAGTCGAAGAGATCAGCGCTGGGGGCTTAGTTGTTGATTTGAGCGGCGAGCGCGGTTTGCTCATTGGTCGGCACGACAAACGTGGTCGCACGCTTTGGTCACTTCCAAAAGGTCATATTGAGACTGGAGAAACTCCTGAAGCTGCCGCTCTTCGAGAAGTTGAAGAAGAAACTGGAATTGTCAGCAAAATTACTCGGTCTTTAGGTGTCATTGATTTTTGGTTTATGGCAGATGGAAAACGTATTCATAAAACTGTTCACCATTTTCTTTTTTCTGAAGTTAGTGGCGATCTTGCACCGCAAATTAGTGAAGTTGATGTAGTTGATTGGTTTCCACTTGATGAAATCGCCACTCGTCTTGCCTACCCAGATGAGCGCAAATTAATCGCGCGCTCCGGAGATCTACGTAAACCATGAAGCGCATTTCGATTGTCTTGACAGTAATAATTGGGTCAATCGGATTTCTTTTCTTTACACCTGTGGCAAGTTTTTCGGGTTTTTCTGGTTTCTCTAATGGGAATGCCACAGTAAATGAATCGTTAATCATCGTAAGTGGACCTACTCATCGTGAAATGAGTGGAAAGTTTTTAGATGACACACTTATTGAAGATTTAAGTTTTGGTGGGAAACTGGCTGAAGTACTTAAGCCGAGCGTAAAGAGTCGTACTTGGTTGATAGATCCTTCTGTAATTGAAGAGATTATCGACATGAGTGATGGGTACACAGTTTTGCCGAAAGTTAAAGGCGCTGGTGAAGAAATCGCCACTCAATTTCTTGTTGATTTGAAATATGCAATTGGCAATGACCCTGTTTATGCGCTTCCTTATGGTTCTCCGAAAATTTCGACGCGAAAGAAATTTTCTGATGTTGAATTTTCGCAATTGCAAAGTGTTAGTTCTGTCAGGTTAGCGCGTGCACTTGGTAGAGCCGTTACAGCGGGAGCGCCACCCAATTGGAATGAAACTCCCCAGAAGTTAAGTTCAATGAATATCGCCGAATTTAGAACTTTACGAAAGCAATTGGCTTTAATCTCACAAGTCAGTAACGATCTGGTAATTAGCGAGACCGCAATCCGGCTTAATACACTTTTAAATCCAAAACTTGATAAAAAATCTTCGCAGTATCTGGCAGTTTCTTTTACAGGAGCAGTAAATCGTCTAGCAGAAAAACTTCGAGTGCTTCCTGGTCGCTACACACTGACTTCGCGTGAAGAAAAATTGCCGGTGACGATCGTTAATGATTTTGATGCCCCTGCCCAAGTTGTTCTTACACTCAAAGCGAATAATTCACGGATTCTTTCCATTGAAGATCGTGCACTTTATTTACAACCTAATTCCCGGACTCAAGTTTTAGTTCCAGTTAAAGCGATTGCGAGTGGAAAAGTAGAATTACAGGCCCAACTTGAAACATTACGCGGCACCAAATACCAAGGAATCTCTACGCTTGCTGTCACCATTGCAGTAATCGGCCCAATTGTTGGTTGGGTTATGGCGATCGCCGGCATCTTATTAATTGGCGCGGCTGGTACGCGGATCTTCCGTCGGGTACGAAAGGCGCGCGCAACGGGAGCAACCAGAAATGGTTCAGGTGATAAATGAGTAACGAACCGGATTTCATCAGATCTTCTGCAGTTATGGCCGTTGGCACTCTTGTTTCTCGCCTTACCGGACTCATTAGAAGTTTGTTATTAGTTGCCGCACTTGGTACTTCAATCTTCGCTGACACATTTAACGTAGCAAATACGCTGCCCACCATTCTTTACATTTTGTTAGCAGGTGGTGCCTTAAATTCAGTCTTCGTACCTCAACTAATTCGAGCTATGAAAGATGACCCTGATGGCGGAGAAGCATTTACATCTCGCTTATTAACAATAATCACTTTAATTTTGGCCGTAATCACAGCGCTTTCCGTAATATTTTCTCCATTATTAGTTCGTATTTACGCTCCAAAGTTCACTAATCAGGGAATTGAAACTGAATTTTCATTGACGGTTACTTTTATGCGCTACTGCTTGCCACAAATTCTCATGATGGGAATTTTTGTCATGTGGAGTCAAGTTGGAAATGCCAGAGGAAAGTTTGGCCCGATGATGTGGGCCCCGGTTGCAAATAATTTAGTTGTAATCGCGGTTTTAATTATTTTTCTAGCAATCGCACCTGATGTAACTGCTGAAACAATTTCATCAGGACAGGTTGCTCTTCTTGGCCTCGGTACTTCGCTCGGCTTTGTGGTTCAAGCAGCGCTACTTTTCCCAGTTGTTGCCAAATCAGGTTTAAATCTCCGCCCTCGCTTTGATTGGAAAGATTCAAATCTAACTAAATCTTTCAAGTTAGGTGCCTGGACCTTGCTTTTTGTTTTCATTAATCAAATCGGATATCTAGTAGTAGTGAATGTGGCTACTGCAACTTCAGCTGCGGCAAAAATTGCTGGGCTAACCACTGGAGTTGGTTTCACTCC
>JBILFD010000049.1:0-6349 GCA_044351765.1 Candidatus Nanopelagicaceae bacterium
ATGGTCCAGATGGAGAAGATTTAATTGTTCCAGTTCCAGAAGGCACAGTTGTTCGCGGTCCAAATGGAGAACTCATTGCAGATTTATTGGGCAATGGAACAAAATTTATTGCTGCGCGTGGTGGTGCAGGTGGATTAGGAAATGCTGCGCTTTCTTCTTCAAAAAGACGAGCACCAGGTTTTGCTCTACTTGGCGAGCCAGGCGAAAGCGCACATCTATCGCTCGAATTAAAAAGCGTTGCAGATATTGCATTGGTTGGATATCCAAGCGCGGGTAAATCTTCTTTGATTGCTGCCATCTCTGCAGCGCGACCAAAAATTGCTGAGTATCCATTTACAACTTTGGTGCCTAATTTAGGTGTAGTTGAAATTGGGGAACATCGATTTACTGTTGCTGATGTTCCAGGTTTAATTCCAGGGGCCAGCCAAGGAAAAGGATTAGGTCTTGAGTTTT
The DNA here is from genome assembly GCA_044351765.1 of Candidatus Nanopelagicaceae bacterium. Classification (GTDB taxonomy): domain Bacteria; phylum Actinomycetota; class Actinomycetes; order Nanopelagicales; family Nanopelagicaceae; genus UBA3012. The sequence goes on from JBILFD010000049.1 coordinate 454, forward strand.
TGCGCCACGTAGAACGTTGTGCCGCGCTCGTACAAGTTTTGGATTGCGGAACACTGGAATCTGACCGAGATCCAATTCATGATTTTGATGTAATTGAAGCCGAACTCGCACTTTATGGAGGTCTTGAAGATCGCCCAAGAATTGTTGCGCTAAACAAAGTCGATCTTCCTGACGGACGTGCAATGGCCGACATGGTTGAGGCAACTTTGCGTGAGCGCGGACTTGAGGTTTACCAAGTTTCTGCGGCAACTCATGAAGGTTTAAATGATTTGCTTTACGCGATGGCACGGTTAATTAAACGCACTCCAAAAGAGAGTACAGACCCAGTTCGAATTATTTTGCGTCCACGCGCAGTTGATGAATCAGATTTCACTACCTTTAAAAATGATGCCGGTATTTATGTAGTGCAGGGAATTAAACCTGAACGTTGGGTAAGACAAACAAACTTCAGCAATGCTGAAGCTATTGGTTACTTGGCCGATCGTTTGGCACGTCTCGGAGTGGAGAAAGAGTTATTCAAACTTGGAGCACGCGGTGGAAGTGAAGTCCAAATCGGACTCGGTGAGGATGCCGTCAGTTTTGATTGGGAACCAACGCTTGAAGCGGGTGCTGAGATTTTGCTTGGACCACGTGGTCAAGATTTGCGTTTAGATATGCGCCACGCCTTATCTGGAAGCACTGGAAGTGCTGGTGAGGGCGGAGAATGGGAAGAGGTTGGTGCATTACTACTAGGTGATGGTGAAGATGACGTCCAATAGGTTAAACACTTCACGGGAAGAAGTATTAAAAGCAAAACGTGTTGTGCTTAAAGTCGGTTCTTCTTCATTAACTGGAAGTGCTGGAGCAGGTCTAGATACAACTGCAGTAGATAAATTGGTTGATGCGGTTGCGATACTTAAAAAACGCGGAGTAGAAGTTTTAGTCGTTTCATCTGGCGCAATTGCTGCAGGTCTTTCTCCACTTGGGTTAACTACCCGTCCAAAAGATTTAGCAACACAACAAGCAGCTGCGTCTGTCGGACAAGGGCTTTTGATTTACAGATACACCGAATCTTTTGCCAGACATGGAATTACTGCATCACAAGTTTTGATCACAAGTGATGATGTAGTTAGACGTAGTCATTATCGAAATGCCCAACGAACTTTTGATCGACTTTTAGCTCTTGGAGTAGTTCCAGTTATTAATGAAAATGACACAGTGGGAACTCAAGAGATTAGATTCGGTGACAATGATCGTCTAGCTGCTTTGGTATCTCATTTAGTCCATGCTGATTTATTGATTTTGCTCTCAGATATTGACGCTCTTTATGATGCGCCACCAACTTCTGCCAATGCAAAACAAATAACTGATGTCAGAGATTTTGGACTTCTCGACGATGCTCAAATCGGCGGTGCTGGAAACGCTGGAGTCGGCAGTGGGGGAATGGTTACCAAAGTTGAAGCTGCTCGAATTGCAACAGGTGCTGGGATCCCTGTAGTTCTTACATCTCTTGCGAACGTTTCATCAGCTGTGAGCGGTGCTGAAATTGGAACTTTATTTCACGCTAACGGCGTGCGAACATCATCCCGTGCTCTTTGGTTAGCCCACGCTTCTTTACCAAAAGGTAAGTTACATCTAGATGCTGGAGCCACAGCTGCAATCCGCGATCGCGGAACATCATTGCTGCCAGCAGGTGTTACCAAAGTCGAAGGAGATTTCTCAGCAGGAGATCCGGTTGATTTACTTTCACCAGATGGTGAAGTAATTGCGCGCGGCCTAGTGGCGTTTGATGCTGAAGAAATCCCACAGTTATTGGGCAAATCTACTAAAGAGTTAGGTGCCGCATTAGGTGCAGAGTACGAACGCGAATTAGTGCATCGCGACGACTTGTCGCTAATTTAGTTATCATCAACCAATTTTTGTTGCTAGTGCTTGCAAAATTGCAGCAGTTGGTTCTTCATCAGCGTCAACCAAACTGTCGCTCAATTTAACAATAACTGTTCTAGTTTTTGGAACTACATATACAAATTGACTATGTAATCCAAGCATCATCAGAGAACCTGGACTTGGATGCCAAATTTGTGCACCGTATCCCCAGTTATGATCAAGAGTTTCAACCGGATTTGATAAACGGGTAATCCATGAGGCGCTGACTAGTTGTTTGTCGCCGACAAATCCATCCATAGCTAAAAGATTTCCAATTCGCGCGTAATCCCGAGCCGTAGCGTTAAAGCAACAGAAAGTTTTTTCTTGTCCGCCGACGTGATCAACATTCCACGTTGCAGGATGTTGAGCACCGATTGGTTGCCAAAAATTTGTGGAGAAGTAATCAGCAACTTTTTCTCCGGTGACTTTCTTGATGATCATGCCGAGCATTTGCGTATCGACACTTCGATATTCGGCTTTAGTACCTGGCTCAAACATCATCTTGCGGTTGTTTCCCATAAACCACGGAATATCTGTAGAGGCGTACATCTGGGCAATCGCTACACCCCAGCCAGACGGACCTGAAGGGTAGTTGTCGCTAACGCCGACACCACTACGCATATCAAGGAGTTGTCCGATGGTTACTTTGTCGAATGAAGTTCCATTAGATAAATCTGGGAAGAACTTAATGAAAGTATCGCTCTCACTTATTTTGCCCTCAGAAACTAATTTTCCAATCATCAAAGAGGTTAATGTTTTTGCAACTGAGTAAGAAGGAAATTGAAATTCTGGAGAAAATTTCTTGTTGTACCACTCATAAGTTATGGTGCCATTTCGCATTACTAGGAAAGCGTTAGTTTTTGTTTCCTTTAGAAATTTTCCAAATTTAATTTGGCGACCTTTGAATAGCACTCCATATGGCATCTTTTCCGGTACAACTTGAAGTTGGGTGGGAGTTGCAGCGGGAGCGACTGTATGGGCTGGAAGCAATTTTGGAGTCGCCGATGGAGCGGCAAGTCCCAGGCGGGCGGTGGCTATTGGGTTTGGGTAATGGACAACCCGCAATCCGCTATAGGTCAATAGAAAGATTCCAATTAGGGTAATCGCAAGAATTCGGCTCCAACGCAAAAGTGCTTTCATGCATGCGATCTTATCTCTTGGTTAGGCTATCTCTATGACCACGCACATTGAAACCTTGGCTAGCGCGGCAAGATCAGCTGCTCGGGTTTTAGCTGGTGCCAGTCGCGCGGATAAAGATCGGGCATTGAATGCGATAGCAGATCATCTTCTTGCTCATGAGAGTGAAATTTTGGCGGCTAATAATGAAGATGTACTTAGGTCGCAAGCCGAGGGGATTACTGAATCCTTAATCGATCGATTGAAATTAAATCCAAAGCGGATTGCTGAAATCGCAAATGGTGCTAGACAGATTGCAGCGCTTCCGGATCCAATTGGACGCGTTATTAGAGAACGTACTCTCGAAAATGGATTGCATTTAAAGCAAGTCTCTGTTCCATTTGGTGTTGTTGGAATGGTTTACGAAGCAAGACCTAATGTGACCGTTGATGCAGCAGTGATTTTGATTAAGGCCGGAAGCGCCGCGTTATTGCGTGGATCATCAACAGCTGCAAAAAGTAACGACGTATTAGTTAATGTGATGAGAAGTGCGATTACCTCAGTTGGACTTCCTGCAGATATTGTGCAATTGGTTTCATCACATGATCGATCAACTGTGCGTGAATTGTTAAACGCACGCGGCTTAGTAGATTTGGTAATTCCACGGGGAAGTGCGGCACTAATTAGAACAGTGGTCGATGAATCATCAGTTCCTACAATTGAAACTGGTGCTGGTGTTTGTCATGTTTATATAGATAAAGATGCTGATTTCAAAAAGGCCATTCCAATTATCATCAATTCAAAATGCCACAGACCAAGTGTCTGTAATGCTGCAGAAACTTTATTAGTTCACCAAGACGTTTCTGCAGAGTTTTTACCAATGGCGCTAAAAGCTTTAGATGAACAAGGTGTTCGTCTACATGGTGATGCTCAAGCAATTCAGATAGCCAAGAGCTGCAATGTGGAGATGGTGCTGGCGACTGAAGAGGATTGGTCAACAGAGTATGGAACATTAGAAATGAATGTCGGCATTGTGGCTAATCGACAAAGTGCGAATGACCACATAAATAAATATGGAACTCAACATACTGAATCCATTGTTACCGAATCACAAAGTACTGCAGCCGCATTCATTGCAAACGCGGATGCTGCAGCAATCATGGTAAATGCATCTACGCGATTCACCGATGGGGAGCAGATGGGATTTGGTGCTGAGATCGGAATTTCGAATCAGAAACTGCATGCACGTGGGCCGATGGGCCTAGAAGAGATGACCACTACAACATGGATCGTGACTGGAAGCGGTCAAATCCGCGAGTAAGACGCAGGTAGGATTGGGAATATGTCCCGGATTTCAAATGAGGAAGTAGCGCGTATCGCGCATTTAGCTCGTCTTGAATTGAGCGCTAATGAGATTGCCGAATTAGCGGGCGAGATGGAAGCAATTTTAGGGGCAGTAGCCAGAGTCCAAGAGGCAGTAAAGAGCGATGTTGTACCAACTTCACATCCACTTGCATTAGTGAACGTGACCCGACCAGATGTGGTTCGCCCAAGTCTGACCCCGGAGAGTGCCTTATCTGGAGCGCCAGCAAGTGAAGAAGATCGATTTAGAGTTCCACAAATTTTAGGTGAAGAAGCATGAGCGAGTTGATTTATAAAAGTGCTGCGCAACTATCAGAGAGCTTGGCCAAAAAAGAAGTTTCTGCGCGTGAAGTTACGCAAGCACACCTAGATCAAATAACTAAAGTTGATCAAGCGGTGCATGCATTTTTATTTGTAGATACTGAAGGCGCATTGGCTCAAGCCGACCAAGTAGATGCGGCTCGCGCAAAAGGCGAAAATTTAGGACCTCTTGCTGGTGTTCCACTTGCTCTAAAAGATATTTTGGCACAAGAGGGAATACCCACAACTTGCGGTTCCAAAATATTAGAAGGATGGCGCCCTCCATACAGCGCAACAGTTGTTAAAAAATTACGCGCAGCCGGAGTAGTGATTCTTGGCAAAACAAATATGGATGAGTTTGCGATGGGTTCATCAACTGAGAACTCTGCATTTGGGACAACTCAAAACCCTTGGGATCTAACTCGAATTCCGGGTGGTTCTGGTGGAGGTTCAGCAGCTGCACTTGCAGCGTTTGAAGCACCTCTTGCAATTGGTAGCGATACCGGTGGATCAATCAGACAACCTGCCGCAGTAACGGGAACTGTCGGAGTGAAACCAACTTATGGTGGAGTTTCTCGATATGGAGTAATTGCTTACTCTTCTTCGTTAGATCAAGTTGGTCCGTGTGCGCGAACAGTTTTAGATACAGCGTTACTTCATGAAGTCATTGCTGGTCATGATGATTACGATGCAACAAGTATTAATGCCCCAACACCACCCGTAGTTGCTGCCGCAAAGCGTGCCGATGTTAAAGGGATGAAGATCGGCGTAATTAAAGAGTTGTCTGGTGATGGATATGAAAGTGGAGTCAGTGAAAGATTTGAAGAATCCCTAGAAATCTTGCGCAGCCAAGGTGCAACAATTGAAATGGTTTCTTGTCCAAATTTTGATTACGGATTAGCTGCTTATTATTTGATCGCACCAAGTGAAGCTTCTTCAAACTTAGCTCGTTTTGATGCGATGAGATATGGCTTGCGCGTTGGTGATGATGGTTCACGTAGCGCCGAAGAGGTTATGAGCATGACTCGTGCGGCTGGATTTGGACGAGAAGTAAAACGCAGAATAGTTCTTGGAACCTATGCTCTTTCTGCCGGCTACTACGATGCTTACTACGGCAGTGCTCAAAAAGTTCGAACATTAATTACGCAAGATTTTGCTAAAGCATTTTCATCGGTAGATGTATTGGTTTCACCTACAACCCCAACCGTCGCCT
>JBILFD010000050.1:0-6338 GCA_044351765.1 Candidatus Nanopelagicaceae bacterium
AGTCAAAGCAGAGATTTTTTCGCGAGAGACAATTTCTCCATAAGCATATTGCAACTCTGATGAGGTACGAACTCTATTGCGTAACTCTTCGGGAATAGAGTTTTTTGAAATCAAATTAGTAGTTCGTTCAGTTTCGAGCAAAGTCCCCTGTGGAGAATTCTGTTGAATCAAAATTACCTCACGACTAACTCCACTTTGATTGCTAGGCGTAAAATTATTAATTACATTATCTAATGCCACTTTATAGGAACTAAGTAATTGAGTGCTGAGAAATGAAAACTGCGACTCTGTTTGATAAATTGATGATTGGCTTTCAGAGATTGCAGCTTCCAATCTTGAATTCTTAATTCCGTCTTCAACTCTTATGAGAATTATAAATGCAAGAATTGAAATTGCGATTGTGCATAAAATAACGGTGCTAGCCACAACTCGCACACCTAATGAACTTCTTTTCATGTTTTTTAAATCATTTACTTTGGATAAAATTTCCAGCGCGATAGCCAACACCACGAACTGTTAATACTAATTCTGGATTATCGGGGTCTCTTTCAATTTTTGAGCGAAGCCGTTGGACATGTACATTAACTAATCGAGTATCTGAGGTTTGTCGGTATCCCCAAACTTCAGATAGCAACGCATCGCGAGTAAAAACTCTGCCGGGCTCGCGCGCTAGGGCAGCAAGTAAATCAAATTCAAGTCGGGTAAGAGCTATAACTTGTCCATCACGCTTTACTTCATGGGCAACAAAATCGATACTTACTTCGCCGAGATTTAAAGCGGCTGTAGATGAAGGAACGCGACGCAATCTAGTTTTGATTCGAGCGATTAACTCTCCAGGCTGAAAAGGTTTCACGATGTAGTCATCAGCACCGAATTCCAAACCTTTTACGACGTCAGCGGTCTCCCCCTTGGCCGTCAGCATGACAATTGGAACCATAGATTCCGCTCTAATTTGTTTGCATACTTCGATGCCATCAATTCCTGGCAACATAATGTCTAGTAAAACTAAATCTGGTGGAGTAGCGCGGAAAATTTCCATTACTTCATCTCCGCGCCCCACTAAATCAACTTCCATGCCTTCGCCGGTTAAGACGATTGCGAGCATCTCTGCAAGATCCTGGTCATCATCGACGACCATAATCAAAGTCATTAGCTGCCGTGCTCCCACGAATTCAAGTAGAGCTCTTGGGCTGGAGTTAATGAATCAATTGAGCCGCCCATGCTGGCAAGCTTCAAGCGAGCAACTTCCTTATCGATCTCAGACGGTACGTCATATACGCCAGGCTTTAATCCTTTGCCGGCTTTGACGAGCCATTCAGCAGTGAGCGCCTGGTCAGCAAATGACATATCCATTACTGCAGCAGGGTGACCCTCGGCCGCTCCGAGATTTACTAAGCGTCCTTCTGCGAGTAACAGAATTCTTCTACCGTCAGCCATTACATACTCATCGGTCTGGTGACGAATCTTAAGATTTTTCTTTTTCGCATTAATTTCTAGCCACGCAACATCAATCTCAATATCAAAGTGTCCTGAGTTTGCGGTTATGGCTCCGTCCTTCATGACTGCAAAATGTTCTTCACGTAGTACATCGCGATTTCCAGTCACTGTTATGAAAATATCCCCAACTTTTGCAGCGTCAATCATTGGCATTACCCGATAGCCCTGCATCATGGCATCTAATGCTTTAGTTGGATCAATCTCAGTAACTACAACATCTGCTCCCATACCTTTAGCACGTTCTGCGACACCTTTTCCGCAGTAGCCAAATCCTGCAACAACAACAATTTTTCCAGCGATTAAAGTATTAGTCGCCCGGAAAATCGCATCTAATGTTGATTGTCCAGTTCCAAATCGATTATCAAACATATGCTTTGTGTCGGTGTCGTTCACGGCAATCATCGGGAAAGTAAGGGCACCGTCTTTAGCCATTTGATGCAAACGAATTACACCAGTAGTTGTTTCCTCGCATCCAGCGGATACATTTGGAAGTAACTCACGTCGTGTGGTGTGCAATGTATTTACTAGATCGCAACCATCATCAAAAACTAAGTTTGGCTGCAAATCAAGAGCGGCGTTTATGTGGCGGTAATAGCCGTCGCGGTCGATTGCATTATGTGCAAAAACATTGATTCCGTACTCATGAACAAGAGCCGCTGCTGTGTCATCTTGAGTCGAAAGTGGATTTGATGCGCAAAGAGATAGTTCAGCACCACCGGCAGCAAGAGCACGCATTAAATTTGCGGTCTCAGTTGTCACGTGCATACAAGCTGAAATACGAATTCCGGTAAATGGCTTCTCTTTTTCGAATCGAGTTCTAATCTGTGCCAGAACTGGCATGTTCCGCTCGGCCCATTCAATTCTTTTCTTACCTTCGGCCGCCAGAGATATATCGGCAACGTCATATTTGTCGGTTTTGTTTATGGCGGTAGCGGTCATTTCAATCCTTACTCGAATCGGTCAATAGCCAAATAATTGACCAAGGTTTAGAGCGCTTACCTTACTAAGAAGTGCCGGATTTAACCTTGTGACGCTAACCAAAGCGAGCCAGTGCCGCTGTACTCAAACCGTCCTGCTGGAATAATTGCGCCTAAATCCCCACCAATCGTGATTGAACTCTCCCCTTTGGCGGCACTAAGCCTCACCTTGCCGCCCCAGACAAAGGCGGTCGCCTCGGCGGTAATCAAATGAGATCGAGCATCTTGGGATGCAGGGAGTTCTACCAATTTAAGATCAGGAGCGCTCCAAGTTTTGCCATTTACTAAATTTTCCGGAACAACCAAGTAACTTTCTAAACTTTTTGCTGAAGTATCTGCAATCTCTAAAAACAACTTTAGATCTATGGGTTTTATGGTCAAACCACCACGAACCACATTGTCGCTTGCTGCCATTACTTCAACCCCAACACCATTCAAATACGCGTGGATTGTTCGCGGAGGAAGATAAACCGCTTGTCCTGGAGTTAGCTTTACAAAATTGCAAAGTAATGTTGCAAGAACATCAAGTCGATCTGGATAAGTATTTGCTACCTCCAAAGTCCAACTTTGCCGATCCGAAGGCTTGGCTACTTTTTGCAAATTATTTATCAACTCTGGAATCAACTTCAGATCATCTGGTGCGCCCAAAAGAATGCTCAACAAATTACTTATTGAATCCCCATTCTTAATTTTTGGGATTAGAAAATTTGAAATACTTGAAGTTCCCATTGAATCAATGGCAGCAATAATCTGGCTTTCGCTAGCAATTCCAGCCAAGGCATAAAACTCAGACAAAGCTACAAGCATCTCTGGTTTGTGATTTGCATCTGAAAATAAATTAGGGGTTGCTGCAACTTGTACTTTATTTGGATGAACCTGCAAAGATAAAGTTTGGGCTACGGCCAAAATCTTTGCCAGAACGGGGAGTCTTCCATTTGGAAAATCTCCGAACCACAACTCTGCTTCAGGTTTCTCACTATTTTTGCATCCCCTATTTCCCGCCAAGACAGAGTGGGATCCCCAAGCGTAAGTTTTTACAACTCCGTCCAGTTGCTTTATTTCACTCATTTTCTATTTATCTCCAGTTAACGTTTTCGCGCTTGATCAATCAGTAAAACTGGAATTCCGTCCCTAATTGGATATGCAAGCGGACATTTTGCACACAATAATTCAGAATCAACTTCGGCTAATGGGGAATGACATTCAGGACAAGCTAGCACCGCTAATATCTTTGGGTCGATACTCATTTGCTCATCCTGTTCTTCTTGATTAGTTATCTCGGATCAACCTACTTTAATTTGGCAATCAACTCCAAAACTTCATCGCGCATGGAGGTCATTATTGCACCAGTATCCCCTTCAACATTTAGGCGTAAAAGTGGTTCAGTATTGGATCCTCTTAAGTTAAACCACCATTTTTTCGAAATCACCATTAATCCATCCAACTCATCGATTTCCAAAAGATCAGGATGGTTTAAATAATTTGCTTTAACTTTTGAAATGACTTCTTGAATGTCACCTACTTTGGTGTTTATTTCTCCACTCTGAACGTATTTTGCATACGGTGACAGTAATTGCGACAAAGTTGTGCCCGTATTGGTAGAACCGAGAGCAGCTAAAGTGTGGAGAGCCGCTAAGGCACCTGAATCAGCGCCCCAAAACTTTTCAAAATAAAAGTGGCCTGAATGCTCCCCAGCAAAAACCGCACCGGATTTAGCCATCATCGATTTAATAAATGAGTGACCCACTCGACTTCGCAGCGGTTTGCCGCCATTGGCCAAAATGGTCTCAGGCACTATGCGTGAGGAAATTAAACTGTAAATAATGGTGGCTCCTGGGTTTTTAATAATTTCACGTTGGGCGATTAGTGCACTTAACAAAGAAGGGTCAACCAGATCTCCTTTTTCATCGACTAAGAAACAGCGATCGGCATCCCCATCAAATGCGAGGCCCAAATCTGCTTTATTTGCTAACACGCTTGCTTGCAGATCCACCAAGTTGGCTGCGTCAATCGGGTTTGCTTCATGATTTGGAAAAGTTCCATCTAATTCAAAAAACATCGGAATCACTTCCATTGGCAAGTTAGCAAAGATTTTTGGAGCAGTGTGACCAGCCATTCCATTTCCCGCATCGATGACAACCTTTAACGGTCTAATTTCTTGACAATCAACTAAATCGTTTAAGAATTGTGCATACTCGTTTAACAGATCTTGAAAAGTAGTGACGCCTCTTTTGTTTTTATCAGGTTCGTCATAAATTCCATTTACTAGTACTTGACGTATGAAATCTAATCCCGAATCCCGACCGATCGGTTTTGCGAATGCCTGCGCCATCTTAATTCCGTTGTAAGGGGCTGGATTATGACTTGCGGTAAACATTGCTCCAGGCATTTTTAATTTTCCAGTCGCAAAATAAAGTTGATCTGTTGAGCAAAGTCCAATGTTGATCACATTGGTTCCTTGTAAATTTACTCCTTCGCTGAAAGCTCGAACTAATTCAGGAGAAGATGGTCGCATGTCGTGACCAACTACTATGCATTCACTTTTCACTAACATCGCAAACGCTTGCCCAATATCGAATACAAAGTCTGGAGTTAAGTAATTTTCGACAAGTCCACGAACATCGTAAGCTTTGATTATCTGATCAATAAAATCTAGCTCATATTTCATATATTTATTCCGATGGTAATGCGCGCAAATGTCCTCGACGGCCAAGTGTCGGATGAACTACCTCTGTTTGCGGCGAAGCTACGCTACGCACCGCTTCAGCGATTGCAAGTAAATCATCATGTGTTGGTCCGGATGCATATTCTTCTGCTGCTAGTTTAATTAACTCCCAACCACGTGGTGGTGTCAATTTTTCTCCATGAACATTACAAAGATCATAATTATGTGGCTCGGCAAATGTTGCTAGCGGTCCAAGCACAACTGTGGAATCAGAATAAATATAAGTTAACGTCAGAACTGCTGGTTCTCCGCATCCCATCTTGGCGCAGCGCCGCATAGATGGTCTAGATGGTCTAGAAGGTCGCGACGGCCGAGAAGAGCGAGTGGGCTCATTACGAGACATGTATATAAGGTAGTCGCTTCAATTAAGAGAGTTTGGGATTGGCGCGATTATTAAATTAAAACTACTTTCTAGGTGTCAAAACTTCGCTATCGGAAATGGGAAGTGCTGAGCGTTCGATTGCGGTAACTGGCCTAATCGCCATCGCTGAGACCCCTCGGGAATCCTGCGCTGAAAAGCTTGCAAATACTGGTTTAGCCCCAGGAATTATTCGAATTGATCTCGCGTTAGAAGGTATTTTCCAACTGTCTATGCCAGATAAATTTTTCCGGTTAACTTTTTTCCGATTTGTTGTTACTTCTACGACCACAGAACTGTCTTCCGTGTAAACATTAAGATTCATCCCAATCGCAGGAACAGTGATCGCTTCAAAGTTTTGAGCATTAATTGCTTCACTTCCAGAACTCCAGGCGAAATCTGAAACTGAGCCTTTAACGCTGGAGAAAACTGACGCAATGATCGGTTCGGTCGCCTCTATCTGCAAAGCCAGAAATCTTCCTGTCGGTAAGGATGAAAATGGAACCTGGACAACTTTGCCTCCAGGCACTCTTAACTCTGCTAAACCAACAGGGGTATAAATCCCTGATCTTGCTAAGTAAGTTACTTTTACCAAGGCGTCTGCTTCACCTGGGGCGAGAAGGCGCAGAAATTGTGATTTAACTTTTTGATTTTTAATCTTTCCAAATACTGAAGTGATAAATACTTTCTTATCTGGGGTTGCATTTGGAGTAACAAAATCTCCCCCAAGCTTTTCGAGACCTTTTTTACGTTCATCAAACAATACGGCGGAGAATCTTCC
>JBILFD010000051.1:0-6226 GCA_044351765.1 Candidatus Nanopelagicaceae bacterium
CGATTACGCTCATCATCCAACTGAAGTGAGTGCAACTATTGCAACAGCCAGAGATGTAGTTGAACAAGGAAAAATCATTGTAATTTTTCAGCCGCACAGATACTCACGCACCCTTGCTTTTGCCGAAGGGTTCGCTGAATCACTTTCAACTGCCGACCAGGTGATTTTGCTAGATATATATGGTGCAGGGGAAGAGTCAATCCCAGGTGCCAGCAGTTCAGTAATTGCTAAGCAGATCCGAGATATAGGCACCAAAGTAGATTTCGAGCCATCAATTGTTGCAGCTATCGAATTGGCCTTAGCCGGTGCTAAGCCAAACGATTTGATCATAACCATGGGTGCTGGAGATGTAACTTCACTCGGGAAAGAGATTCTTGCAAGGTTAGATGAAGCAGCCAAATCCGATGAATCGTAAAAAGACATACATTGCTATCGCTATAGCCTTAATTTCCCTTTTGGCTTATCTATTAGGCTGGTCAGGGTTGATGACCATAGATGAAATAAAAGTATCCGGAATTTCAAAAAGCCAAAAGGTTTCAACTTTAACGGCAAAAGAAGTAATTAAATTGAGTGGCATAAAAATTGGACAACCCATAGCACGTGTCAATGCATCATCTGTAAAAAGAAAGTTACTTGCCCTTCCGCAAGTTTTAGATGTGAATGTAAATCGCCAACTACCAAGTTCGGTATTAATTGAGTTAAAGATGCGAAAGATAGAAATTGCAGTTACTGCTTCTGGAGGGGGATTTCTAGTCGGAGATGCTTCGGGGGTGACTTTCGCGAAGGTAAAAAAAGTGCCACGAGGAGTACCTATCATTAAAACTTCGACCTCTAAGATCTTGCTCAGCCAAACATTGCAGATTTTCCAAACCCTGCCCACAAAGATCCAGAATCGGGTTATCTCTATAGACGCCAAAACTCGAGATTCAATAACTTTTAATTTGACTCGAGGAGTGCAAATCATTTGGGGCGGTTCAGAAGAGCAAGATTTAAAACTAGAGGTTTTGAATGAGCTTTTAGCCGACCCAAACAATAAAAAAGTCAAAGTTTTTGATATCTCGTCACCTTTAGCTCCAACAGTTAGATAAATACTTTCGCAAAAGAGCGCGACACAGAAAAAAAGATTTGCTAGGTGTTTGTAGCTAGAGCAATTCCCCCCTACCTTCAGCCAGGTTTTGCGAACTCGCTCACTCTCAACTAGAGATTGAGGTTTCGTTAAGGAGGGCTTCAAGTGGCTACACCACAAAATTATTTAGCTGTCATCAAAGTAGTAGGTATTGGTGGTGGCGGTGTAAATGCAGTTAATCGAATGATCGATGTTGGATTAAAAGGTGTCGAGTTCATTGCGATTAACACTGATGCCCAAGCATTGTTAATGAGTGATGCTGATGTGAAATTAGATATTGGTCGTGTAGTTACACGAGGACTTGGTGCAGGTGCTTCGCCTGATATTGGAAGACAAGCCGCACAAGATCATGTTGATGAAATTACCGAAGTATTGCGCGGTGCCGACATGGTTTTTGTAACTGCAGGTGAAGGTGGCGGAACTGGAACTGGTGGTGCCCCGATTATCGCGAAAATTGCGCGCGAATTAGGCGCACTAACAGTGGGTGTTGTCACTCGTCCATTTACATTTGAAGGAAAGCGTCGCGCATCTCAGGCAGATGAAGGAATTGCAGAGTTGCGTGCTGAAGTTGATACATTAATTGTGATTCCAAACGATCGCCTCTTGTCGATTTCAGATCGCAACATAACTGCACTTGAAGCTTTTAAGAGTGCTGACCAAGTCCTACTTGCTGGAGTACAAGGAATCACAGATTTGATTACCACACCTGGCTTAATCAATCTAGATTTTGCAGATGTTCGCAGTGTCATGAAAGATGCGGGATCTGCATTAATGGGAATCGGATCTGCACGCGGTGAAGCACGTGCAACCCGTGCAGCTGAGATGGCAATAGCGAGTCCATTACTAGAAGCCTCAATAGATGGCGCTCACGGAGTGCTACTTTCAATTGCTGGTGGTTCTGATTTAGGTTTGTTTGAGATTAGTGAAGCCGCAGAATTAGTCGCCGCCTCAGCCCATCCAGATGCAAATATTATTTATGGAACCGTTATTGATGATGCACTAGGGGATGAAGTGCGAGTTACCGTGATTGCTGCGGGATTTGAAGGCGGAGAGCCCACCAAGATAGTTTCACCTCCACCAACTGTTTCTGCGGCTGCTCCTGTAGCGGTATCCTCAAGTAATGAAAAGAGTGACCCAATTGATATCGCTGCCTCTCTCACAACCGCTCCACCGCGTGAGCGCAAACGGATTATCTTCGAAGAAGACGGAACAACTGAAGAGTTGGATATCCCAGATTTCCTTAAGTAAATGAAGTTTTACTACACCGATAGAAATGGTGGCGCTAGTGCGGCTCCATTTGCGACCTTTAATTTGTCGCCGAATGTGGGGGACGATCCGGTAGCGGTTGTAAAAAATCGTGAAGCATTAGCAACAAAAGTTGAAGTCGCTCCTGCAAAATTATTTTTTATGGATCAAGTTCATGGAAACGAAATTGCAATAATTGACAAAGAGAGTGATCCTGCAATCTCTCCAACTGCTGATGCATTGATAACACGAGAGTTGAATTACGGACTGGCAGTTTTATTCGCAGATTGTGCTCCACTTTTACTTTCAAGCAAGCAAGTTTCTGCAGCGGTTCATGTCGGCCGTAAGGGATTATTGGCAGATATTGTTGACAAAGTAGTCACCCAAATGCGCGACATGGGGGCGATTGGAATTAGTGCTCAAATAGGGCCCACAATTTGTGGAAAATGTTATGAAGTATCTGAGGAAATGCGTGATGAAGCTGAAGATTTCATGCCTATAGCTGCCAGTCAGACCAGAAGATCTGCTCCAAGTATTGATATCCCTAAGGCAATAATCTCGATTTTATCTACTGCGCAAATTCCGGGTAAATGGAATGGCGTTTGTACTCACGAGGATCAATCTTTTTTCTCTTATCGTCGAGATAAACTCACCGGCCGTCAAGCCGGAGTAGTGGTGCACGGAAGACGTTAATGTCTAGTACTGCGAGACGGATTGAGATTTCTCAAAATTTAGCTGCGGTAGAACGTGAAATTAATCTTGCTGTCGAAAAAAGTAATAGAGATAGATCCGAGATAACTTTAATTGCGGTAACGAAAAACTTTCCGGTCAGTGATGTTGTACATCTCTATGATTTAGGGCTTCGAAATTTTGGAGAAAATCGAGATCAAGAAGCGCGTGCCAAAGTGGAAGAGTTCAAGAAGTACGTTGCGGATTCTGAAAGCAGTGAAGACCAGGCCAATCTGGCCAATCTGGCCAATCAGGTCAAGTGGCATTTTCAAGGACAGTTACAACGTAACAAATTGCGTTCCATTGCCACCTGGGCTGATTTCATTCATTCACTTGACCAAGAAAGATATTTGCTTCCACTTCAACAATTATCTATTGAGTTAAAAAAACCAATTTCCCTACTTTTGCAACTCTCATTAGACCTGCCGATTCGACCAGATCGTGGGGGTGTCCCACCGGAAGAGTTAATTGAATTAGGAACAAAAGTTAAGGAGCATTCAGGTTTGATTCTTCAAGGATTAATGGCTGTAGCCCCATTAGATGTAGCGCCAGATTTGGCATTTGGTGCCTTGCAAACCATTAGTGGGACCTTTCTAAAGGCTTTCCCAGATGCAACCTGGGTATCGGCTGGGATGAGTGGTGATTTTGCAGCTGCGATTGCAGCGGGTGCGACACATATCAGGATTGGTAGTTCAATCCTCGGTTCACGCACTTAGGGCAGGTATCGTTATAGGCATGTCGAGTCCGCTACGCAAAATGGCCCTGTACCTTGGACTTGTTGATGACGGAAGTGAAGCCGAAGAGAATTTCACACCTTCAGTCGCTAAACCCGTTCCAGCATCTCGTCCTCGGCCAGTAATGCCAAATATGTCAAATATTGTCAGTACTTCCCGTCGTTCTGTTGAGTTAGTTCACTCAACGCCACAATCTCATCAGGCACCGGCACTTGCATTGGATCTTGATGCGCCAGTAGAAAAAATTGTAACTTTGCATCCACGTAGCTACAACGATGCCAGAACAATCGGGGAGCACTACCGCGATTACACCCCAGTGATTATGAACTTAACTGAAATGGATGATGCAGACGCAAAGCGCTTAGTTGATTTTGCAGCTGGTTTAGTTTTTGGTCATCGTGGTGTTATTGAGAAAGTCACCAAAAGCGTCTTTTTGCTATCGCCACCAAATGTAAAAGTTTCACCTGAAGAGAAAGTAGCTGCTGCAGAGGCAAGCTTCTTTAATCAAAGCTAATGGGATCGATTGGCGTACTTTTATACACAGTACTGCAATTATTTATAGTCGCATTAATCGCTAGGTTAGTTTTAGATTACGTACAAATGTTTGCCAGAAACTGGCAGCCCAAGGGTATTGCTTTAGTATTCGCTGAATTCGTCTTTACGGTCACTGAGAAACCACTGGCTTTTGTGCGCAGGTTTGTACCTCCGCTACGCGTTGGATCGATCAGTATTGATCTTGCATTTATATTGCTCTTTTTCGGAGTTCAACTTTTAATGCGGATCGTAATTCTTCTATAACCGCAATAGTTTTAATCCAAGTTCTAGTTCACCATCAGCGAAATTCAAAGAAGAGTCTTTTTCAACTTCCAAAGCCAGAACTTCCTCAGATATAAGTTTCACTCCGTTAGTGAAGGCATCACTTACTTCGTCTGAGCCATTCCAGATCAATTTGATTCGATCTGAAACGTCAAAGCCAGCATTTTTGCGTTCTTCTTGAATTGCTCTAATAATTTCCCGGATCACACCTTCGCGATGCAATTCAGGGGTGATTGTTAAATCAAGAGCAACACTTTCACCATCGTGAGAAGCAACAGCCCACCCACTTCTCGGCGTTTCAGTAATAATTAAATCCTCTTCATTAACGTCAAAATTCAAATCATTGCTAGAGATAATCTGTGGCAAACCACTTCGCACCTTTGCCACAATTTCAGCGGCGTTTAGTTTTGATAAAGCAGTTGCAATCTCTTGTACATTTGCACCATATTTAGTGCCAAGTGTTCGGAAATTCGCCTTAATTGAATAATCTACAAGTTCACCATCTGCACTTGATAGATCTTCAATGCGATGAACATTTAACTCATCGGCAATTTCGCTTTGCAATTCGTGACTTAACCGGCCAAATCCAGAGATGAGTGCCCGGCCTAGAGGTTGGCGTATTTTCACACCCGACTCAGCACGCGCGGCTCTACCTAGCTCAACTAATCTTCGAGTTGCAGCAACAGCATCACCAAGTTCGAGATCGACTGCTTCTTTTTTGAAGATTGGCCAATCTGCCAAGTGAACTGACTCAACTTCATCTGGTTGCACAACTTTGATCACATCTTGCCAAACCTTTTCAGTGATGAAAGGAACCATCGGCGCCATGATTAAAGTGAGTGTCTTAATGCAATGGTGCAAAGTCTCTAATGCTTGCGCGTCACCATCCCAAAATCTGCGACGAGAGCGTCTTACATACCAGTTTGATAACTCATCAATAAATGTGGCCAAAGCGCGCCCAGCACTTTGTGAATCGAAATCAGTGAACGAGCGATCACATTCATCAATCGTGCGATTAAGTTGTGAAATTATCCAGCGGTCAAGAGTGTTTTCTGAATTTAAGACTCCTGTTGGTTTGAAATCTGCTGCTTTTCCGTAAAGGGTAAGGAATGAAACGGTATTCCAATAAGTTAACAAAGTCTTTCGGACTACATCGGAAATAGCATCATGACCGACGCGACGAGATGCCCATGGTGAGCCGGCGGCGAGCATGTACCAACGCACAGCGTCTGCGCCATGTTTATCCATTAATGGCATTGGCTCTAATACATTTCCAAGATGCTTGCTCATTTTGCGACCATCTTTATCCAAGATATGTCCAAGGCAGAGAACCGTTTTGTAAGAGGATTTATCAAAGACCAGTGTTCCAATAGTCATCATTGTGTAGAACCAGCCTCGAGTTTGATCGATCGCTTCACAAATGAAATCAGCTGGATAAGTTTTTTCAAATGCCTCGACAGAACCCGGCTTGTGAGGGTAACCCAACTGCGCAAATGGCATTGCGCCTGAGTCATACCAACAGTCGATTACTTCTGGGACTCGCTTCATTTGACCACCACATTGTTGGCAGTCAAAA
>JBILFD010000052.1:0-6091 GCA_044351765.1 Candidatus Nanopelagicaceae bacterium
ACTGCAACCCAATCAGTTGATGAAGATACTTTTGCACTTCTTGGCGCAGAACTTGGTTACGCAATCACAGTTGTAAGTCCAGAAGATGAAGACCGTGAATTGCTAGGTGACTTTGATATTGATCTTGATGCTGAAGTTGCAGGATATGCAGCGGAAGATTTAGTTTCGCGTCCACCTGTCGTAACAGTCATGGGTCACGTTGATCACGGTAAGACTTTATTACTTGATGCATTGCGCAAAGCCCAAGTTGCAAAAGGTGAAGCTGGTGGAATTACTCAGCACATTGGTGCTTATCAAATTCACCGCGAACATGATGGTGTCGACCGTGCAATTACATTTATTGATACACCGGGCCACGAGGCGTTTACCGCCATGCGTGCTCGTGGTGCAAAAGTAACTGACATTGCGATCTTGGTTGTTGCAGCTGACGATGGCGTTATGCCACAAACGATTGAAGCGTTAAATCACGCGCAAGCAGCAAATGTTCCAATCGTTGTTGCCGTTAACAAGGTTGATAAAGAGGGCGCAAACCCAGGAAAGATTCGTCAACAGTTAACTGAGTACAACTTAGTAACTGAGGAGTACGGCGGAACAACTTTGTTCGTAGATGTATCTGCTAAAACTGGAACCGGATTAGATGATTTAATCGAATCTGTTTTCTTAACTGCAGATGCAGCTATTGATCTTCGCGCAGTTGCAGCCGGTGAAGCTCGTGGAATTGCAATTGAGGCTCACCTTGATAAAGGTCGCGGACCTGTTGCCACTGTTCTAGTACAACGCGGAACACTTAATGTCGGAGACGCAATTGTTGCTGGTGGTGCATTTGGTCGCGTGCGCGCAATGCTTGATGAGCATGGCGAGAATGTTGCAAGTGCCGGACCATCTCGTCCAGTTCAAGTACTTGGATTTACTTCGGTACCTGGTGCTGGCGATACCTTCCTAGTTGCTGATGAAGATCGCACTGCACGTCAGATTGCTGAAAAGCGTCAAGCTGCAGAACGAAATGCATTACTTGCTAAAGCACGTAAGAAAGTTTCTCTTGAAGACTTCATGGAGCAATCCAAGATCACCACTCTTAATCTCATTCTTAAGGGAGATGTCGCCGGATCTGTTGAAGCGCTCGAAGATGCATTGTTGCAACTTGATGTTGGAGCAGAAGTTGATCTGCGCGTTATTCACCGTGGCGTAGGTGCGATTACAAAGAGCGATATCACTCTTGCTTCTGCATCAACTGCGGTAGTTATCGGATTTAACGTTAAGCCAGAACCACAAACTGCAATCTTCGCTGATCGTGAAGGTGTGGAAGTCCGCTTCTACTCAGTGATCTATCAAGCAATTGAAGAGATTGAGAAAGCACTTAAAGGTCTGCTCAAGCCTGAGTACGAAGAGGTTGTACTTGGAAGCGCTGAAGTTCGCGAAGTATTTAAATCTAGCAAGTTCGGAAATATCGCTGGATCTATTGTTCGTGACGGTGCAATTCGCCGAAATGCAAAAGCCAGATTATTGCGTGCCGGTGAAAAAATCGCTGATGAGCTATCAATTGACACTCTTAAACGATTCAAAGATGACGCTACCGAAGTTAAAGAAGGATACGAGTGCGGAATCGGACTTGGATCATTTAATGACATCAAGGTAGAAGACATTATTGAGGTTTACGAGATGCGAGAAAAGAAGCGCGCTTAATGGGACGCTCTTATCGAACTCGAAAAGTTGCTGATCGAATTAAAGAAGTAGTCGCTCAGGCGTGTGAAGGAAAGATTAAAGATCCACGCCTTGGTTTTCTAACAATTACAGATGTTCGTGTTACGGGCGACTTACAACATGCCTCAATTTTCTACACTGTATTTGGTGATGAGCGGGCACGTGCAGATACCGCTGCGGCACTCGAGAGCGCAAAAGGTGTTTTGAGAACCACTCTTGGCCGTGAAATTGGTTTACGGATCGTTCCAACAATTGAATTTTTTGCAGATGCGCTTCCAGAAAGTGCTGCGCAACTTGAGAGTGTGATTGCCGCTGCACATCGTAAAGATGAAAAACTCCAATTAATGAGAAGTGTTGCAGAGTTTGCTGGCGAAGCCGATCCTTATCGCAAGCCGCACGTTAAACAAGTTTCAACTGAAGAGGATGAGCAGACCAGGCAGTCATGAAATCTGGCTTTCTTGTAATAGATAAAGATCAAGATTTCACTAGCCATGATGTTGTTGCCTTAGCTCGAAAATCATTAAAAGAAAAGCGCATTGGACATGCTGGCACTTTAGATCCAATGGCTACTGGGGTATTGGTTCTTGGCGTGGGACATGCGACTCGTTTACTTTCTTTTATCACCGATGGATCTAAAACTTACTTGGCCACAATCAGATTAGGAAGCGCAACAAATACAGATGATGCGCAAGGAGAGGTAATTTCAGTTGCGCCACTTGAGCGCCTTGCCGCAATTTCAGAGATTCAAATTACACAGGAGTTAGCGAAACGAATTGGTGATATTTTGCAGCGCCCAAGTTCGGTATCCGCCATAAAAGTTGATGGAGTGCGGTCATATAAGCGGGTACGCGATGGGGAAGCGGTCGAATTAGAAGCCAGACCCGTTCGTATATCCAGCCAAAAAATATTAAAGATCAGTCGGTCCGATGATTTTGTTGATATTGAAATTGAAGTCACCTGTTCTGCAGGAACTTACATCAGAGCAATCGCCCGTGACCTAGGAGATGTCTTAAATGTCGGTGGCCACTTAACGCAATTGCGGCGAACACATGTTGGTACATTTACAATTGATAATTCAATTACTTCCACGGAATTAAAAAATGGGAAAGAGCCTAAAGTCATGCAGTTGGTCGATGCGGTCAGGTCACTCTTCAAGGTGAGGGAAATTACCGAAGATGAAGAGATTTCAATATTTTATGGCCGGGCGATTGACGAAAATTCCGGAGATGACAAATCCGAACGTCACGCTGCAGTTAATTCTGTGGGAGAAGTGATTGCAATACTTGAACCAAAAGATGGCCGGCTGCATCCATCAATAGTCTTTCCAAAGGATGCCGCAAAATGAGCGCTTCGATGAAAATTTATGGAGAGATTGGCTCAACAAATGTTGTTGCTATTGGAATATTCGATGGAGTGCATTTAGGTCATCAACAAATCATTGCTACTGCGGTAAAGGCTAAAGCAGATAGTAACTCTCCTAAATTAGTGGCATTAACTTTCGATCCACATCCCACTGCAATTTTGGCGCCGGAAAAAGAACCACCACGGCTCACCACTCTTGAAGATCGTGTTCAACTTTTGCTAGCAGCTGGAGCAGATGCAGTTGCGGTAATTGAGTTTGATCGGGAGTTCGCCAATTTAACACCTGCTGAATTTATTCAAGATATTTTGGTCGAAAAGTTAGCTGCTAGTGAAGTAGTAGTTGGAGAAAATTTCACATTTGGAAATAAGGCTGCAGGTAAGTCAAAAAATTTAGCGGCAGTTTTACCAACTCACGTAGTTCCACTTGTAGAAAGCGGCAGTGATGTAATTTCATCGACACGAATCCGTAATTTATTAATTGCTGGCGAAGTTACTCAAGCACACCAATTACTAGGTCGAAGATTTACTTTGTCTGGTGAAGTTATTCACGGTGAGGCTCGCGGCAGAAAAATCGGCTATCCAACCGCTAACCTGAAAGCGGCGCCAAATATCTGCATTCCAGCAGATGGTGTCTATGCCGGCTGGTTATCAATTCCTGGTGATCGTTGGCCAGCCGCAATTTCAATTGGCACCAACCCAACGTTCCCCGGCGAGCGCGGCCGCCAGGTAGAGGCTTACGTTTTAGATCGTGACGATTTAGAGCTTTACGGGGAGATCGCAACTTATGAATTTGGAATGCGTCTTCGCGAAACTATTGCTTTTGATGGCCTTGATCCGCTGCTGATTCAGATGGCTCAAGATTGCGATCAAGCCCGGAATTTCGCTGCTTTAGAGCGGTAATTTAGGCTCGAATTGGCTCGGTCAGGCGTGCGCTGGTAGCCTTCGGCGCTAGGACAGACCTGTAGCAATCTACTTGGTCTGGGCAAGCGAAAATCCAAGAGCAGTGTGTGAACTTTTAGCACCATGAAGAGCAAGGGAAGGTTTGACAGATGGCGTTAGCACCGGAGAAGAAAAAAGAAATTATCTCCAATTACGGACAAAATGCCGTAGACACCGGAAGCCCCGAGTCTCAGATTGCCATGCTCTCTCAACGGATTACTGATCTCACCGAACACCTCAAGGTAAATCAAAACGATCATCACGGTCGTCGCGGACTACTTCTGATTGTTGGACGTCGTCGTCGCTTACTCCAGTACTTAGAAAGAATTGATATTGCGCGTTACCGTGCACTTATCGAGCGCCTTGGTCTGCGCCGCTAATAAAAAAATAAGTTAAACCTATTAACTAACCAACTAAACGGTTACTCATCCATCCGATGAGGGGTCCTCGGTAGTGGTTTACGGATTTAATGCCGTGGGCTTCGATCGAAGATCTTCATTCGGAACATGAATGCAGTATCCGAGATTCGGAGGGACCCATGTCGGGTCACGATTATCCAACTCAAGAAGTAATTATCGATAATGGAAAATTTGGTAAAGCAAATATCCGCTTTGAAACCGGAAAATTAGCTCGCCAAGCAGCAGGCTGTGCAACTGTTTATCTAGATGAAGAAACAATGTTGTTATCAGCGACTACTGCATCAAAAAATCCAAAAGATCAATTTGATTTCTTCCCACTAACAGTGGATGTAGAAGAGCGCATGTATGCAGCCGGAAAAATTCCTGGTTCATTCTTTCGCCGCGAAGGTCGCCCAAGTGAGGATGCAATCCTTACCTGTCGTTTGATCGATCGTCCATTACGCCCAACATTTGTTAAGGGATTACGTAATGAGGTGCAAGTTGTTGTAACTGTTATGTCACTTCACCCAGATCACCTTTATGACGTGCTTGCAATCAACGCAGCATCAATGTCTACCCAACTCGCTGGCTTGCCATTCTCAGGTCCAATTGGTGCAGTGCGAATTGCACTCATCGAAGGACAATGGGTTGCATTCCCTAAGCATTCACAATTAGAAAACGCAGTGTTTGACATGGTTGTTGCTGGAAGTATTGCCGGCGATGATGTTGCAATCACAATGGTTGAAGCAGAAGCCACAACTCAAACACTTAATTTGATCAAAAATGGCGCACAAGCACCAACCGAAGAAGTTGTCGGTGCCGGACTTGATGCTTCAAAAGCTTTTATTCGTCAACTCTGTGAAGCACAGATTGCACTTGCCAAGGTGGCTGCAAAGCCAACTGGCGAATTCCCAGTCTTCTTGGATTACCAAGATGATGCTTTCGATGCTGTTTATGCACAAACATCAGCCGCAACTACAAAAGCATTAACTGTTGTTGCTAAAGCTGATCGCGAAGAACAACTCGATGTAATTCTTGCTGGCGCAAAAGAAGCACTTGCTGAAAAATTTGAGGGCCGCGAGAAAGAAATCAGCGCAGCATTTAGATCAGTAACTAAGAAATTAGTTCGCGAGCGCGTATTGCGTGACAAGATTCGTATTGATGGACGTGGATTACGTGATATCCGTCCAATCTCTGCAGAGGTAGAAGTTATTCCTCGCGTTCACGGTTCAGCATTGTTCGAGCGTGGCGAGACTCAGATCTTGGGTGTTACTACTTTGAATATGCTCAAACTAGAACAACAACTAGATACCTTGAGCCCAGAAACTTCAAAGCGTTACATGCACAACTACAACTTCCCACCATATTCAGTAGGTGAAACCGGTCGCGTTGGATCTCCAAAGCGTCGCGAAATCGGTCACGGTGCACTCGCAGAGCGCGCACTACTTCCAGTACTTCCAACTCGTGACGAGTTCCCATATGCAATCCGTCAAGTTTCAGAAGCACTTGGATCAAATGGTTCAACTTCAATGGGATCTGTTTGTGCTTCAACTCTTTCACTACTTAATGCTGGCGTTCCACTAAAGGCACCAGTTGCAGGTATTGCAATGGGATTGATATCTGATCTAGTAGATGGAAAAACTGAGTACGTAGCACTTACTGACATTCTTGGCGCCGAAGATGCATTTGGT
>JBILFD010000053.1:0-6052 GCA_044351765.1 Candidatus Nanopelagicaceae bacterium
TACAGCGCGACCGATATTTCCTTCTGACATTAAATCAAAAACAATTATTGGAAGTTTATTTTCGCGACATAGAGAGAATGCAGCCGCATCAGCTACCGCCAATGATTTACTTAAAACCTCATCGAAAGAGATATTTGCATATTTTGTTGCGCTTGGATCTTTCTTAGGATCTGCTGAATAAACTCCATCAACTCCACTTTTAGCCAGAAGAAGTGCTTCGGCATTAATTTCAAGTGCGCGTTGTGCTGCAACTGTATCTGTTGTGAAAAATGGCATTCCGGCACCTGCACCAAAAATAACAACGCGACCTTTATTTAGATGTCTGATTGCACGAAGTGGGATGTATGGCTCGGCAACTTGTCCCATATGTATTGCAGTTTGCACGCGAGTTGCCACACCTTCTTTTTCCAAGAAATCTTGTAGCGCTAAACAGTTCATAACTGTTCCGAGCATTCCCATGTAATCCGCGCGGGAGCGGTCCATTCCACGTTGTTGTAATTCGGCACCGCGGAAATAATTTCCACCACCAACAACGATTGCAATCTCAACGCCAGATCTCGCAACATCGGCGATCTGTTTGGCGATTCCTTGAACAACATCAGGGTCAACACCGATTCCGGCTCCCCCACCAAAGACCTCACCCGAGAGTTTTAGTAGGACTCTCGAGTAGGTCATGGTCAATATTCTCTTACTGTCCTACGCGAAAACGGAAGAAGGCGCTCACATTTGTGCCAGCTTCTTCTAGGACTTGGGCAACGCTCTTCTTTGAATCCTTCGCAAATGCTTGCTCGATCAAGGAAACTTCCTTGATAAAGCCAGTTACGCGACCTTCAACTACTTTGGCAAGTGAAGCTTCTGGCTTGCCTTCGTTGCGGGCGGTTTCTTCAGCAATGCGACGTTCGCTTTCAATTAAATCTGCAGGAACATCTTCACGCTTAACGTAAGAAGGTGCAAAAGCTGCGATGTGCTGAGCAACATCTTTACCAATTGCATGCTCTTTTGTTAATTGCACGAGAACTCCAACTTGTGCTGGAAGATCTGGGCTAGTGCGGTGTAAGTAAACTGAAACCGGTCCACCTTTAAGAACCCCAATGCGACGCAAGACGATCTTCTCGCCCAAGGTTGCATTAGCTTCGTCAATATGTGCCTGAACAGTTTTTCCGCCACCAAAATCACTTGCAAGGAATGCTTCTAACTCAGTTGTTGATGAAGCGCTCAACTTAGCCAAAATTTCATTTCCTAATTCTTGGAAACGTTCGCCCTTTGCAACGAAATCGGTTTCGCAGTTCAACTCTAAGATCACGCCAGCATCACCTGAAACAGATGCGCTAACTAAACCATTTGAAGTTGTGCGACCTTCGCGCTTGGTAACACCTTTTTGTCCTTTAACGCGGATGATCTCAACAGCTTTGTCGAAATCTCCACCAGACTCATCAAGTGCATTTTTACAATCCATCATTCCTGCAGCAGTTAGTTCGCGCAGGCGCTTTACATCAGATGCGGTATACGACATTTACTAAGCCTCCACGGTTGGTGCAACTTCAGCGGCTACAACTGGTTCTGCAACTGCGGCTTCAAGTTCTGCAGTAGCTGAAGCGGCGAGCGCTTCTGCTTGAGCTGCCGCTGCTGCATCTTCTTTAGCTTTTGCAGCACCTGAACGTGCTTGCAAACCAGCAGCAATTGCATCTGCAATTACGCGAGTTAACAATGCAACTGAACGGATAGCGTCATCATTTCCTGGAATTCCATAATCAACTTCATCTGGATCGCAGTTTGTATCAAGGATTCCAATAACTGGGATTCCAAGTTTCTTTGCTTCTGCAACCGCTAAATGCTCTTTCTTGGTATCAACAACCCAGATAGCACTTGGAAGTTTGGTCATATTGCGAATGCCGTCAAGGTTTTTCTTCAACTTGTCTTTTTCACGGCGTTGCATGAGAAGTTCTTTTTTGGTGCGACCTTGATCGGTGCTTCCCTCAAGTCCTTCGAGTTCTTTCAAACGTTGAATACGTTTCGCAACAGTGTTGAAGTTGGTCAACATTCCACCGAGCCAACGCTCTGTTACTGATGGCATTCCAACGCGAGCAGCCTGAGCCAAGATTGGCTCCTGTGCTTGCTTCTTAGTTCCTACGAAAAGAACGTGACCGCCACGTGTGACAGTCTCCTTTACGAACTCATAGGCTGAATCGATCATTCCAAGTGATTGCTGGATATCGATGATGTAGATGCCATTGCGTTCGGTGAAGATGTAACGCTTCATCTTTGGATTCCAACGACGGGTTTGATGTCCAAAATGGACTCCGCTATCGAGGAGTTCTCTCATGGTGACAACCGACATGGTTGCGCACTCCTTTCGCACAACTCAAAGTTGTGCTCTCGGTTTACGGTAAGTGGCAATTTGCCGGGCTTACCCCTGGTGGCTGGTCATCTGCTGCACTCAACTCACTGCTTTTGGCGGTGGGATTTAATGCAGACCGAGTAGATGAAGTTCAACCACGCGAAGTCACTTAATTGCTTAAGTGCTGAACCGAATCCTACCTGACCCACAGGAGCCCAATTTCCCCACGTTTTCCCTGCTCAGCGCCTTAATCAGGAGCTTTTTGGCAGAGTCCCTACATATGAAACGTAAGAACCCGGTGAAAATCTGCCTTGCCCTACTACTTGCATTACTTCCCGCTATTTCCGCAGAGGCCACTCCAAATAACCAACGGTGGGTTGGTCCACTCGCTGGCAAGCTGATGACGGTGCGCACCTTTGATGGAGCTGCCTATCGTGCAAATCATTACGGTCGCGCTCATCTTGGAGTTGATCTCTTATCTGAAGTAGGTGCACAAGTCTTTGCGCCAACGGATGGTGTTATTGCATATGTGGGTGTGATTAATTCAATTCCGATAGTTGTGATTGCGCATGCAAATTCCAGACATACAGGAGGTGCTGATCAAAGATTAAGAACAACTTATCTACCAGTTGAAAGTGAGCTGATGGTTGGGGATCTTGTCCGCAAGGCTGATCCAATTGGCAATATTGCATCCGAGCAACATTTTTTTGGAAGGACAGTTTTACATTGGGGTGAACGGTTAAATGGTGAATATAAAAATCCTTTACGGCGGTTAGGCGCCCCGGTAATTTTGCCGCGTTTGTCTTAAACTAAGTGAATGCATACTCAACCAGCATCACTAACTTCACTTGAAGAAGTTATTACCCGGGCAAAATCATTAATGGGTGGAGAGCGCAAAATTGTTGGCTTGATTGGAAAACCCGGCGCCGGGAAATCAACTTTGTCAGCACAACTAATTGAGCAACTGGGTGATCAAGCCGCAATCTTAAATATGGATGGGTACCACTTAAGCAATTTAGCTCTGCGCGAATTGGGTCGCGCAGATCGAAAAGGTGCACCGGATACCTTTGACGCACTTGGGTTTACTGAAATTTTAAAAAGAGTAAAACAAAAAGCCGATCAAGATATTTATTTTCCAGTCTTTGATCGGGCCATAGAAGAATCTATTGCGGCTCAAGGCGTAATTACTCCCTCAGTTAAATTGGTAATAACAGAAGGAAATTACTTGCTGCACAATGAAGATAATTGGGGTGGAGTCAAGAAACTACTTGATGAGAGTTGGTTCATCGAAGTTGATGACAGTATTCGAATCGAAAGATTAGTAAATCGCCACCACAAATTTGGTAAAAGTAAAGCGGATGCGCACTCCTGGGCAACTGGCAGCGATGAAAATAATGCAAAAATCGTTGCGCAAACTCGCGAATTGGCAGATGTAATAATTAATTTAAGTTAAGCACGAGGATGTGCTTGTTGGTAGGCACTTCGCAATCGATCTTCTGAAACATGTGTGTAAATCTGAGTAGTTGCTAATGAGGCGTGACCTAACAACTCTTGTACAGCACGTAAATCTGCACCGCGCTCAAGTAGATGAGTAGCAGCGCTATGACGCAAACCGTGCGGACCCATCTTCGGAGATCCGGGCAATGCTTCCAAAGCTTTGTAAACAACTTCGCGAACTGTTCGTGGATCAATTCGTTTCCCGCGTGAACCTAAGAAAAGTGCTGACCCTGAAGTGCTCCCAGTTAAAGCAGGACGAGCATCCTTAATCCACTTATCAATTGCTAACAACGCAGGTGCGCCAATCGGACAGGTCCGCTCTTTTCGCCCCTTTCCAAAAACTCGCACTGTATTTCGATTTCTATCGATATCTGCCAGGTCCATGCCGCATGCCTCAGATACTCGAATGCCTGTTGCATAAAGCAATTCAACTAATGCGATATTTCGAAGTGCTAGCGGAGTTTGTTCCTCTCCTGCAGCTAATTCAAGTGAATCAAAGACTTCCGTGGCTTCGGCAATAGTTAATACGTGAGGAAGAGTGCGATGGCCTCTTGGAGTAGCTAAGCGATCCCCCACATCGGTTGGCAAAATCCCTTTGCGTGCCGCCCATGCAGTGAAAGTTCTCACTGAAACTGCCCGACGTGAAATTGTGGTTCGAGCCCCACCTTTACTTTGTTGATTTGCTAGCCAAGAACGAATTATCGCTAACGTTAAAGCACTGGGTTCGGTAACTTTCATTCGCTCTGCATGTTCAGCAAGGGATGTTAAGTCACCGATGTAAGCCCGAATGGTGTGCTCTGAAAGATTTCGTTGAGAACGTAAATGTTCTTCATACTGCGCAAATAGGTCAGCAAAGGCTTCGCTCACCATCTCTGACATATGTAAAGGTTACTCGGGTTTAATCCCTTGACGTAGTAAGCCATAAGTAACTGCATCTTCTAATGCCATTTCAGAGGCTGCAATAACATTTTCATGAACTCCCAAAGTCGTCCATTCCGCCTTGCCATCACTTGTTTGCACGAGCACTCGAGTTACCGCCCCAGTACCAAGGCGACCTTCCAAAATACGGACTTTGTAATCAGTTAATTCGAGTACGGCAAGTTCTGGGTAAATACTCTCAAGGCCAGTGCGAAGTGCACGATCAATCGCGTTAACCGGTCCATTACCAGTGCCAGTTGCCTCATAACTTTTACCGCGTGCGGTTATCTTTACTGAAGCGCGACTAGTAACTACTCCATTCGCACTTTTATCTACAGTGGTTGACCACTCATCAACTGTGAAGAAATGCAACTTTGCTCCAGAGATTTCTGCGCGCAATAAAAGTTCAAATGAAGCGTCTGCTGCCTCGAAGGTATAACCATGTGACTCTAAATCTTTTACCCGATCCACAACGCGACCTAAAACTTCACGGTCAGGCCCAATATCAATTCCAAGTTCTTGGCTCTTTAATTCAATTGATGCACGGCCGGCCATGTCAGATACCAACATCCGCATATCATTTCCAACTTCTGCTGGATCTGTGTGTTGGTAAAGAGCGGGATCTACCTTAATTGCACTTGCATGTAATCCAGCCTTGTGTGCGAATGCTGATAGACCAACATATGGCTGACGGGTACTAGGTGCGATATTTGTTACTTCAGCGACCGCATGCGAAATTCTAAATGCTTCCTTTAGTGAACCTACAGGCAATACTTTTTTGCCAAGTTTTAACTCAAGATTTGCAATTATTGTTACTAAATCTGCATTTCCGGTTCGCTCACCATATCCATTTAAAGTTCCTTGCACGTGAGTTGCACCAGCACTGATCGCTGCAAGAGAGTTTGCAACTGCGCATCCAGCATCGTTGTGGCAATGAATACCAATTCGTGCTGAAGTGACTCCGATAATCTCATTAACTATTTCACTGATCTCATCAGGAAGCGCTCCACCATTTGTATCGCACAGAGCCACAACTTCTGCTCCTGCGGTCATCGAAGTTTGGATAACTTCAAGTGCATACGCCTTGTTGGATCGATAACCATCGAAGAAATGCTCTGCATCTAGAAATACGCGTCTTCCATGATTCTTCAAATGCGCAATTGTGTCGCGAATCATCGCTAAGTTTTCTTGTAGATCAGTTTTCAAAGCAAGGTCTACATGGACGTCATGAGATTTCGCAACAAGTGTGACAATCGGTGCTTGCGAATCTAGCAGTGCGGTAACTTGTGCATCATCTCC
>JBILFD010000054.1:0-6029 GCA_044351765.1 Candidatus Nanopelagicaceae bacterium
ACACAATTAAAAAAATCACAGCAAGACCAATGAAAATTAATTGACGTTGCCTCATTTGCCGGATTTTATTCTCAGCCACTTCTGTTCTACTTGGAAGATTTTCGTGGCTTGTTCCTAGAGATACCAAACTCATGGCACTCTGATATCGCTCTAAACTTCTGTTGTCTGAAATTTCATCATGAGTTCGCAACCACCTTGGTAGAAAATACGCTACCCACATTGCGACAACGGCGAAGTAGATCAAACCTGAACTCATGGTGGGTTAACGATAGGAGTTTTGATGGTTCAAATCGTGGATTTAAGGAGTGTGGCCGCTTCGTGTTGATTCGTGAACTTTCACATAAGTGTGATGATCTCGCCAATCCCCATCGATGTGTAAAAATCCTTTTCGTAAACTCTCGAATTCAAATCCACATTTGAGCGCTACCTGCTTCGAAGCAGCATTTTCTGGACGCATAGAAATTTCCAAACGATGTAAACCCAGTTCTTTGAAGGCATATTCACTCACCAAATTCACAGCCATTGGTATAAATCCCCGCCCGGCAAGTTCTGAAGTAATCCAATACCCAATATGGCCGCCTCTATAGGAGCCAAATGAAATGCCAGCCAAGGTAATTTGACCGCAAATCCGACCCTGATAAACAACTGCCCAGGTGATTGATCGCAAAGCTTTTTCTTCACGTCGCTGGAATGCAAGCATCTGTCGAAAGCTTGGCAATGAAATCAATGGGTCTGGCGAAGTGGCCTCCCATGGCCTAAGCCATTTTTCATTTTTGAGCCTAAGTTGTTCCCACTGTTTTTTATCAGTTCTTCTTAGCGTTCGTAATTTTATTTCGCCACTTTGAAGCAGCAACTTAATCAGCTCTCAGCTCTAGATTCATAACAGAAACTAATCCTCCGGCTGGCAAATTATTCACCCCGGCGGGAACGATAATGAAGGAGTTAGCGTCTGCCCAATTTTCTAAATCAAGAGCTTTAACAGTTCTTTCACTATTGGCTAAATCTAAGACTGCTGGAATGTAACGCTGCGCACCAGATTCAAAGTTTACTGCTTCTAGTAATTTTGCATTTAAGGTTGGATGAAAAATATTTTTTCTTCCGAACATCTGTCGAATAATTGGTCGCACAAATAATTCAAATGAAATAAACGCTGTCATCGGATCAGTTGGCAAAGTTATTACTGGCGTTTTATCTGGTCCAATTAACCCAAAACTATGGTTTCCGTTGGGGTTCATCTCTACTTGAATTTTACTGACAACTCCAAGTTCAGTTAGCGCCTCTTGTGTCATGCCCTCTGACTCTGGGCCGCTGGTGATGACGATTAAGTCAGCACGAACAAGTTGATCTTCGATTAATAATCTGAGTTGTGAAGAAGTTGTTGGAATTGTATGAACACGATAACCAATTGCTCCAGCCTCTCGAACAGAGGTGGTCAATAACCAGGAATTAACTTCGTAAAAATGAGCGGTTTCAAGTTGCTCGCCCGGTTCAGTTAAATCACCACCTGCTGAAATCACCACTACACGAGGGTGTGGGCGAGTAGGCAGGTGATCTAGCCCAACAGAAGCGGCAATCCCGATATGTGCAGATCTAATTCGACTTCCACCTGTTAAGACTCGACGTGTGCCTACTTCAATATCTGAAGCAAGGGTCGCTCCATGTGCATCCAATAGGGGTAAATCTAAAGGTGCTAAAGGTTGAGCGAGTAATAAAAGCTGCTTCAAATAACTCTCAACGTTTTCCATTCATATTCCCCACAAAACTCTTTAACCACTCAGCAAACTCTCCACCAATATCTTTTCTTTCACTTGCTAATTCAACAACAGTCTTTAAGTAGCTGACACGATCTCCTGTGTCATAACGACGTCCAGAGAAAATAACTCCATGAACTGGCCCACCTAATTTTTCATTTAATGCGAGTTCTCGAATTGCATCTGTTAATTGGATCTCTCCACCACGACCTGCCTGAGTTTTTTCCAAAACTTTAAAGATTGCTGGATCTAAAACATATCTGCCAATAATTGCAAAATTTGAAGGAGCACTTTCCACATTAGGCTTCTCAACTAAATCTATAATTTCTACAATATTGTTTGAATCTGTTTTCTTTACCGATGCTATTCCATATAGAGATACTTGAGAATCAGGAACTTCCATCAAAGCAATTACACTTCCACCAAATTTTTTATGCACCTCAAGCATTTCACCTAACAAATTATCTTGCTCTGCAATCAAGTCGTCGCCAAGTAAAACCACAAATGTTTCACTGCCCACATGATTAGCGGCAGTAAGCACAGCATGACCTAGTCCGAGTGGATCTCCTTGACGAACATAATGAATCTTTCCAAGCTCAGTTATTTCTTTTACTGCAGCTAATTTTTCAATATCTCCACGATTTTCTAATGTTGCCTCAAGTTCGATTGCTCGGTCAAAATGGTCTTCAAGCGCGCCTTTATTTCTTCCAGTAATCAGTAAGACGTCGCTTAAGCCTGCCCGAATGGCTTCTTCAACCACATATTGAATGGCTGGCTTATCAACGATTGGGAGCATCTCTTTTGGAATCGACTTGGTTGCCGGCAAAAAGCGAGTGCCCAGGCCGGCAGCCGGAATAACTGCCTTAAATACATTAGATCCCATAGTGATCACACCTTACGCTGATCACATGGAAGAGAAGAGCCAGACTCGGCGTGTGCTGCGCAACTTGCGAAAATTGGCGCCCGAAGGTGATGGGCGGGCAGGTTCACTTCTGCTTGAGGAACTGGAGAAAGCGCAATTTGGTCATGTAAATGTGATCGCCTCCTACGACTCTTACGGAAGTGAGCCATCAACTCAAAGCCTTAATTCAACTCTTCTGAGCCGTGGCATACGAATCCTTCTTCCGAAATTGCTTGCTGACAATTCTTTAGAGTGGATTGATTCCAAGTCTGGTGAAAATTTAGGAATTGCCGGCATCTCTGCGGCTCAGGTAGTTGTGGTGCCAGCTTTGAGCGTTGATGCGAGCGGAATGAGAATTGGCCAAGGTGGCGGCTCGTATGATCGAGCTCTTAAATTAAATTCAGGATGGAAAGTTTGTTTGTTGCATGATGGAGAAATTTTTGAAGGAGATTTACCACAAGAAATTCATGACCAAAAAGTAGATGCTGTCTTTACTCCAACAAAAATAATTAGATTTAATTAACTAGCTTAAATTTCGGGCAATTATTATTCGTTGTACCTGATTTGTACCTTCGTAAATTTGAGTCAACTTCGCATCTCTCATCATTCTTTCGACTGGGTAGTCAGAGACATATCCATATCCACCCAGAATTTGTACTGCATCTGTAGTTACTGCCATGGCTGTATCTGATGCCAAACACTTAGACGCTGCAGAGTAAAAAGTTAAATCAGAACTACCATTCTCGCTCTTCACGGCAGCTGCATAAGTTAATTGACGCGCTGCCTCAATCTTCATAGCCATATCTGCCAACATAAATTGAATTGCTTGAAAATTAAAAATCTCTTTGCCAAATTGTTTACGTTCATGTGAATACTTATTTGCTACATCAAAAGCTCCTTGAGCTAAGCCAATTGCTTGCGCAGCTATGGTGATTCTGGTGTGATCCAAAGTTTTCATGGCTAGTGCAAATCCCGTACCTTCAGCACCTAACATTCGATCATTTGCTAATTCGACTTGATCAAAATAAACCTCACGTGTTGGCGAACCTCTAAATCCCATTTTCTTTTCATGCGCACCAAAAGAAATTCCTTTGTCGCTTTTCTCAACCACAAAAGCACTGATTCCTTTACTGCCTTTTTCAGGATCTGTCACTGCTAAGACTGTATAAAACTCTGACTCGCCTGCATTTGAAATCCACTTTTTACTTCCCGAGAGAATCCATTTATCCCCAGAACGCACCGCTTTAGTCTTTAATGCGGATGCATCTGAACCTGCTTCTGATTCAGATAGGCAGTAAGAAAAGCCTTTACCATTTGAAAGTGGACGTAGCCAACGCTCTTTTTGTTCTTTACTGCCA
This sequence comes from Candidatus Nanopelagicaceae bacterium, assembly GCA_044351765.1. Classification (GTDB taxonomy): domain Bacteria; phylum Actinomycetota; class Actinomycetes; order Nanopelagicales; family Nanopelagicaceae; genus UBA3012. The sequence continues at coordinate 4,011 of JBILFD010000054.1, forward strand.
GCTAAAATCAAAGGTAGAGAACCTAATTTGTTTACCGCAGGTATGAGCGAAGATGATCCACACACCCGGGCAATCTCTTCAATTATGATTACAACTGCTAACGCATCTGCACCTTCTCCACCAAACTCTTCAGGAACATGAGCGGCCGATAAATTATTTGCTGATAACGCTAAAGCAGCTTCTTCTGGGAATCTTGCATTTTCATCGACATCTCTAGCAAATGGTGCAATTTTTTCTTCCGCTAGCGCTCGCACGGATTCTCGTAATGAGATGTACTCATCGGGTAATTGAAAAAGCGCTTCCATGGTCTAATTAATGCAGAATTCTCGCAACCGCGCTACTCCGCACCTTCCCTCTTTCACTTGTCTCTTGGATTTTCGCTTTTGTTTAAGCCTGAGAGATATTGGTTATATTTATCCAATTCGTCCGGTTCTCCACTTTGGCGTGCCCGATTTGAATTGCGCTCAATTCGCACGGCGTCTCTTTCATCCGCTCTGATCCATTGAATAAATGTGGCGATTAATGCCAACAAAATTGGAATCTCACCCATCGCCCACCCGATGGAAGCTCCAGTCTTTTGGTCTGCCAAGAAATCTGGCCACCACGGTCTAGCAATTTCGGCAAAGTACCCACCATCAACTAATTGCGATGATGACATCAGTGCAACTGAGAAAAATGCGTGAATGCTAATTGCCACAAAAAGAATTCCGATTCGTAAAATAAATGGACTTTTTTGTGGGCTTGGGTCAACTCCAATAATTACAAAGAATAATAGTATGCCGGAAAGAAGAAAATGTAATCCCATAAAAAAGTGACCAAAGTGATAACTCATCAGCCAGTTAAATAGATCTGTGAAATAAAGTGCAAAGAGTGATGCCTCGAAAATAACTAAGGCGCTTACTGGGTGAGTGATTACTCTTGAATATCTTGAGTGCAAAATTGCAATCGCATAACCTCTAACGCCTCTCTCTTCTTGAGTGCGTCCAATTGGCAATGTGCGAAGAGCCAAAGTTATTGGTGCTCCTAGAACGATTCCAATTGGTGCGAGTGTGGCCAACACCATGTGAGAAATCATGTGAAATGAAAACGCAACTTGTGCATAGACTCCGAGACCACCATTAACTGCGTAATCAATCGCACTAATTCCAAACGCAAAAGCAAGTGTGCGCCCAATTGGCCATTTATCTCCACGCTTAGTCAAAACAATTACACCTTTTATATATAGAGCAACTGAAAGGATTAGAAGTGAAAGGAATAATCCATCAGGCTCATATTCAAAAAGCAACCTAGAAATTGTTGGAGTTCCAGGCATCTTTGCGCCAATTGCTTCAACGATATCCTTCGAACTACTCACAGGAGGATTACCTTGACCAAGGAAAATTCCTAAAATCAAAACAGTTGTTAGCAATATCAACTCTTGAATCAACTGTTTAGCAAAACTCGACTCCCCTAATTTTTTGCGGCCATAAGCTGCAATCGCCAGTACAAATACGAAGAGAACTGTTTTTAAAACAACTAGAACTCCGTAATCAGAAGTGATATTTGAAACTGACCCAATTCTCACAAAAGCATTCACAATTCCAGTTAGTCCAATAGCGCAAACACACCACAGCGCCAAAGGTGCGAACCTTTTTCGGCCAAGTTCTCGCTCATTTTTTGGCAGTATGAATAGCACAACTACTCCGCCGAACCATAAAGAAAGTGCGGCAACGTGAACTATTACTAAACCGATCGCCAACATATGATGACCAGAATTACTTCCATGGCTTTCTAGATATGTGGCTAGGCCACCAATCCAAGCAATAAAAATCAAAAATACTGCGCCACCCGTCTTTTTTATTCGAACAGCTGCTAATGCGCAAATTAATGCAGCAATGATTTGAATTCCAAAAAGTTTGCCCAAAATTGTTTGTGTTACAAATGATCGTAAGATGTTGCCACTAATAACTTCAGAGATTTGGGTATTCAAAATAAATGCAACCTCTGCAACAAGGAAGAAAACGCTGCCAACTAACCAAG
>JBILFD010000055.1:0-6022 GCA_044351765.1 Candidatus Nanopelagicaceae bacterium
GTAGGTCATCAAACCTTTGACTGCCGCACCCTTGACTGGATCCTTGTAAGAACTTGAAACAAGTGCATATGAAGTTGATCCAAGTAGATATGCCGCTGGATTTGTAGTCTTGTAATCAAGATTCAAAGTTCCATTTGGATTGGTGGTAGCAGAACCCAAGAATGCTGAAACGCCAGCAGCACCTGGTTCTACGTAATTTCCGGCATTGTTCTTCACCTTAGCAACTTTCAAACCATTGCTCTTTGCATAGTTTGACTCAGCATAAGTAATTGCTCCAGCGATACGAGCGGCTAACGGTGCAGTTTGTTCTGAACCTTTACCACCTTGTACTGAACCAAAGTTTGCAGCATCTGTAATCACTCCAGGAAATGATGCAGTGAAATCATTGTTGCCAGGCTTGGTCCAGATTGATGGAACTACTGCATGGAGGTAGTTTGTGAAGATTCCAGAAGTTCCTGAAGAATCATTACGGTAGACAACAACGATTGGGAGCTTAGGAAAATCGATAGCAACTTTTTCTTCCTTGTAGCTAGCTACGATTGGATTACCTTTTTTATCCTTTGCGGTAATTGTCTTGGTAACTTTTTTACCTTTTACTTTGGTAGTTACCTTTTGAGTCTTGAAAATTGGGGTCTTAATTGTTTTGTTATTCTCGGCTTTGATCTTTGGGTCATTCCAATTTGTGATTTGACGAGAGAAAATTCCAGCAATAATTTCTGGAGTTAGATTCAACTGTTCATCCACGCCTGGGATGTTGTACATAAGTGCAACTGGCGCAGCGACAACTGGGATGTGCATCGTATTTACATCTTTTGGAGTGAGGTGAGGAGTATCAGACCAACCGAAATCGTAATCGCCTTTATCCCAACCTGAACGACCAGCTCCGGAACCTAGTGATGCGTAGGTGTATGAATCACCAGTTGCAGTGGCGAATTCACCCTTACATGCATCGAGAATTGGGTTAGCAAATGTAGCTCCACCACCGGTTAGCTTCACATCTTTAGCTTGTGCAGGTCCAGCAAATAATCCAGAAAGCAGTGCTGCTACGGCAACAACTGCTAGCGACTTCTTCATCAAATTTCCTCCATAGTTTGGGTTCCTTCTTCATTCCCTAACTTATGGAGATAACCTAAAGTTTTACCGGCTTTCTATTAAACATAGGGCAACAGTTAGGTGAACATCCGGTGAAATTAGCCGAACCGTCCAGTCACATAATTTTCGGTACGAATATCTTTTGGTCGTCCAAAAATTTCACGGGTAGGGGCAAATTCAATCAGCTTTCCTGGGCCGCCTTCTGATAACAAAAAGGCGGTGTAATCAGATACGCGCGCTGCTTGTTGCATATTGTGCGTAACGATAATTACTGCCATGGTTTTTGCTAACTCACCGATTGTCTCTTCAATCTTTAAGGTTGAACCTGGATCTAGCGCTGAGCAAGGTTCATCCATCAGAAGCACGTCAGGATTCACAGCCAGAGATCTTGCGATACATAATCTTTGCTGCTGTCCGCCAGATAATGAGCCACCTGGTTGATTTAAGCGATCTTTAACTTCACTCCACAGACCGGCTCGCTCTAAGCAATCTTGCATTAACTCATTCTTATTTGGAACCTTTAATTGAGCTAATTTAATACCGGCTAAAACATTCTCTCCGATAGACATAGAAGGGAATGGATTGGGTTTTTGAAAAACCATGCCGATTCTCAATCTAATTTTTGTTACATCTGTTCCGGATGCATAAATATCTTTGCCATGTAAAAAGACTTCGCCTGACATTGCTGCCCCAGGAATAAATTCATGCATGCGGTTCAGTGTTCTTAGAAATGTAGATTTTCCGCAACCAGAAGGACCAATCAATGCCGTGACGGTACCGGCTGCAAAGTAAATCGACATATCTGAAACTGCAAGATACTTGCCGAACCAGGCGTAAATATTTCGGGCATCAAGACCTGACCCGGTTGCCGCAGAAACACTTCCTTGCTTCTCAAATTTACTTGCGGCGACATCAGCCAAACTAGATGGCTGGATCTTTTGTGGTTCGGACATTACAGGCCTTTCTTCTCGCACCGATTTGTCAATCATAAATTAACTCCGTACTTTCTTTGGAGAACCAATTTTTCTTGCGAGGATGAATAGTGATAAAACTATGATCATCAGCAAGAAGATTCCAGCCCATGCTCGCGCAATCGCATTAGGTGAGCCATCAATTAATGCTTTCCAAACATAGAATGGCACCGATCCAATATTTCCATCAACTGGGTTGGTGTTCAGGTTATCTGCGCCACCAGTTGTGAAGAGCAAAGGAGCTGTTTCTCCAGCAATGCGGGCAACTCCAAGAATCGCAGCGGTTATCAATCCACTTTTTGCAGCAGGAATTACAACCATGGCAACTGTTCGCCATTGAGTTGCACCAAGAGCTAATCCGGCCTCACGCAGATCACTAGGAATTAACTTTAGAACTTCTTCAGAAGTACGGGCCACTGTAGGAATCATCAAAATTGTTAATGCGAGGGCTCCCATAAATGCTGAGAAGCCACGACCGGTTCCTGTGATCAGGGCGGAGTAAATAAAAAGCCCTGCCACAATCGAAGGAATTCCACTCATGGCCTGTACTAAGAATCTAATCAATGTTGAACCGCGACCTTTTAACTCGGTCAAATAAAGTGCTGTCAAAATTCCAATTGGAACGCTCAGAAGAAGTGCAATAGTCACCATGATTACGGATCCGATTACCGCGTGCTTAATGCCACCTACATCTAATGGAGAAGCAAACGAATCCTCGGACATATCGGTTGTGAAAAAGCCGATGTACATCGCTTCGGTTCCTCGTTTGAAAACCGTTGCTAAAATTGAAATAACCGGCATCAGTAATAACGCAATACCAGTAAATGCAAATCCGGTTGCCAAACTATTTTTGGCTACTACGGTCCCGCCTCTGGATAAAGAGAAAAGAAAATTAGTTGAAAGCGAAAGTAGAATAAAGAGTACAACAAATGCGAGCTTGCCGCTAAATCCAGTGAATTGAATTAGAGATAAAGTAAGCAAAATATTTAATACAAAAATCCCAATATTTGTATTAATCTCTTTTTGGGTTGGCTTCCAAGGTTGCTTAGGCTTAACTTCAATTTCGTCTAATATTTGTGACATATTATTTTCCTCGCTTCCCAGTTCGGGCAACGATAAAATCAGCCAATAAATTAACAGCTAGTGTTAATAAGAATAAAACAAAACCAGCAGCCATCAAAGCTTTAATCTCTTCGCTCGAAGCTTCACCGAATTTCAAAATAATGTGTGACGCAAGATTTCCTCCGGCCCCAAGCAAAATATCAAAATTTGCACGGTAGACAATATTTAAGACCGTAAAGACTGCAACAGTTTCACCCATAGCTCTTCCGAGTCCCAACATGGCTCCACCGACTACGCCACTGTATCCATATGGAATCGCAACAGCTTTGATCATTGCCCATCTCGTTGCACCGAGTGCATATGCGGCTTGAATTCGATCTAGTGGGGTTTGTGCAAATACTTCACGCGCCACTGAAGTAACAATTGGGATGATCATGATTGCAAGTACTAAGCCAGCTATAAATGGAGAACGGAGAAATACAGGTACCGGAACTTGAAAAATTGGAATCCAGCCCAAGTACCGATTCAGTAATTCCGCTACATAAATTCCTTGATCCATCAATACATTTAAACCCCAAAGACCAAACAAAATCGATGGGAAGGCCGCCATTAAATCAACAACAGAAACTAAAAATTTACGCGTGCGTATTGGTGCATAAAATGCCAGATAGAGAGCGGACAAAACTGCAACAGGCCCGCCAATTAATAACGCAATAATTGCCGTAACTATTGTGCCCGCCAACATTGCGCCTACTCCATATGTGGAAGCGACTTCGCCTTCAGTGCCATCGGAGTTGATTGAAGAAACCCATTCATAATCTGTTATGAAGCTAAAACCTTCACTTCGAAGTACGGAAAAGCCGCGGTAAAGCAAAAATAAAGAGATCAAACTTAAAATTATTAAAGAGGTGAATCCACCCAAAGTAACAATTCCACGAAAGACGCGATCAGAAAACCGAGGCTTATTAGTTAGCACTCGCGCTTCTGGGATCGGGCGCACCTGATCCGCTATTTCATTTATTGACACGGGGTTAATCTTGTAGATCGTTGGTAGTTATTGGGGGAATTTAGATTAACAATAGGTGAACGAACGGCGAATTCTCACTCCACCCCCTAGATTTATCCCGTGAGCGAAAACCCCCCTCTGGTCTGGATTGATTGCGAGATGACCGGTCTTTCCTTGGTCGAAGACGCTCTAGTTGAGATTGCAGTGATAGTCACTGACAGTGAGTTAAACCCAATTGGGCCAGGTCTTGAAATCGTCATCAAACCACCAGCACAAGCGTTAAGCCAAATGAGTGATTTCGTTCGCGATATGCATATTAATTCCGGACTGCTACCGCTACTTGAATCAGGCACCACTCTGGCCGATGCTGAAACAAATGTTTTGGATTACCTAAAAAGCTGTGGAGTTGAAGTTGGCAAATCTCCAATCTGTGGAAACAGTATTTGGGTAGATCGCAATTTCATCGCTCGCGACCTTCCGAAAGTTAGCGAGTACCTGCATTACCGAAGTGTTGATGTCTCCTCGATTAAAGAATTAGCCCGCCGGTGGTATCCGCGGGTCTATTTCAATGCGCCAAAAAAGATCGGGAACCATCGCGCACTTGGCGATATCCAAGACTCATTAATTGAACTTCGCTACTACCAAGCGGCCATCTTTACTGCGCAGCCAGGACCTGAAAGCGAAGCACTCAGGTTGATCTCCGATGGGCTGACCACCCCATAACTCTGAACCGGTAGTAGCCGGTAGTATTTGCACCACATGGTGGGCGTAGCTCAGCTGGTAGAGCACTCGGTTGTGGTCCGAGATGTCGCGGGTTCGAGCCCCGTCGCTCACCCCACTAGATCGATTTAAATTGTTTTGAATTGGCTGAAAAATTCCTGCGCGCCAACTCCGCTTTTTTACATCGGCGAAACAATTGCCCCTCAAAGTAACCGAATGGAAATTAACGGAGCAGATACCGCTTGGGTTTTGATGAGTGGAGCCCTAGTGCTCCTTATGACACCAGGCTTGGCACTTTTTTACGGCGGAATGGTTCGCGCAAAAAGCACACTCAACATGATGATGATGTCATTTGCGGCCATGGGAGTAACCACAATTGTTTGGGTGCTCTACGGATACTCGCTCGCTTTTGGTCCAGATGCAGGAAATGGATTAATTGGAGATCTTTCGAATTTAGGATTACAAGGAACTATTGATCAAGTTGTTGGTGGAGAAGGACATCAGATCCCAACACTTGCATTTGTAATGTTCCAGTTAACTTTTGCGATCATTACTGTCGCATTACTTTCCGGTGCAATTGCAGATCGCGCGAGATTCACAGCATGGATAATTTTTGTTGCGGTTTGGATAACTTTAGTTTACGCACCAATCGCTCACTGGGGATTTGCATCACAAGGTGGCAATGGCGGTTGGATGATTGATCGTCTTGGTTCCCTTGATTTCGCTGGCGGAACTGTTGTCGAAATGAACTCAGGTGCTGCTGCACTTGCATTAGCAATTGTTCTTGGAAAACGTGATGGCTTCCGTCGCGATCCAATGCGTCCACATAACATTCCATTTGTACTTCTTGGCGCTGGATTACTTTGGTTTGGCTGGTTCGGATTTAACGCTGGAAGTGCACTCTCAGCCGGTCAACTTGCTGCAACTGCAATGATCAACACTCAAGTTGCAACAGCAGCTGCTGCAATGTCTTGGATTGCATTTGAAAAAATTCGCGACGGAAAACCAACAACACTTGGCGTTGCATCAGGTGCAATTGCTGGTGCAGTCGCAATCACTCCTTCTTGTGGATACGTAACTCCACTCGGTGCGCTTGCCATTGGATTATTTGGTGGAGTTGCATCAGCTTGGGCAGTCTCACGTAAATACAAATGGGGTTATGACGACTCAC
>JBILFD010000056.1:0-6007 GCA_044351765.1 Candidatus Nanopelagicaceae bacterium
GGGATGTTTCCGACCCAACGCCTGCGGCTCAAGCGACTGTAGCTTTGCTTTCAGACTGGTTCCCGAAAACTACAGCCGAGATCATCCACGTAGATGGCGGCGTTCATGGAATGGGCGCTTAACAGTTAGATCGGCAGGCGGTGGTCGAGAGTAGGGTTCTCCCTACCTTTCAACGCTTGATCGGCAATCTAAGATAACTTTTCATCCGAGTAATGCGAGAATCTGCCTCATTGTTTTGCGCAATATCACACAAAATATTGGGGAGCGGTCTTGAATTTTAGAGGAGCAAGAAAACAATTTCGGAAGAAACATTTAAGGATTTTTTCTACTCTGATGATTGTAATTTCAGTACTTGCCCCAACTTCTCCACAAGCATTCGCTTACTGTCCTGGGCCTACAGAGCCAAGTTTTTTGCCTGACGGAAGCTTTAATCCAGCTCTTCCTCCACAAATTGATGCCTGGCAAGCCTGTGTTGATGCGGAGAATCGCGCTAGGTATGCTGAAAACGCGGCGGCTGATGCAGCAGCGGCGGCTGCTTATCAAGCACAAGCACAAGCTGCGGCTCAAGCAGAAGCACAAGCAGCAGCGGCAGCAGCGGCTGCAAAAGAAGCGGCTTCACGCAATCCCAAAGATGTCGCTCAGATTGCATCACTTAGCGACGAGGTTAAAAAATTAAATGATGAATTATCGTCATTAAAAGCCAAACTGGCAGAGCAAACAGTTATCGCAGAGAAAACGAAATCTCAGGCATCTGAAATCGAGAAGCTACAACAATCTTCAAAAAGTAATGATGAGAAATTTGCAGAAGCTAATGCGAGATTAGCCGAGGCAAGCAAGAAAATTACAGAGCTGCTTTCAAAAGTTGCATCAACCGAAGCTGAAAAGCAGGAATTGATTACGACTAAATCTAAAGAGGCAACAGTTGCAAATATTGCCAAGATTGCTGACGTTAGCGCAACAGTGGAAGATGCTAAAGGAGTAAAAGTAAGCGCTGTTACTGCTGTCGATGCATCAGGCAAAGATGTTAAAGATGGAGATGGAAAAGTTGTTTTACTTGCACCGATAGTTGGTAATGATGGAAAAGCAATTAGAACTGCGGATGGTCAAGTTGCACGTGCATCGTTGGCTACAACTTCGAGTGGTGAGGTTTTAATTGCGACGAGCAAGAAAAAGAGTTCAGCCCCCGTAATTGTCATGAACGTCTTATCTGGGGACAATCAACTATTGCTTGGCCCAGATGGAAAACCACTAACAACTGCCCCTGTTGTTAAATCCGGAAATATTGTCTTTGTCGATGGCAACGGAATGCCAATTATGGTTAAGCCAGTTCTTGGTCCAAATGGTCAGCCTGTTTTGAGCGAGGGCAAAATATTGATGACTCAACTATTGACTTCAGGTGCAAATGAAGCGCTATTGGATTCCACTGGCGCGCCATTGATGACGGTGCCGCTTTTAGATTCAAGCGGTACTCCTGTAAAAGCAGGTAATGGAAAAGTTGTTTACGTTCCACCAGTTCTAAATTCAAAAGGTGCCGTAGTTTTAGAAGCAAATGGTTCACCAAAACTTGCCCAACCTCTTGCGGATAATGTTGGAAGCATCGCGCTGACTCCTGATGGACGTCCATTTGTTGGTCAGCCCCTCGTGACAGATTCTGGTGCGGAAATTAAATTCAAAGGTGCAAATGTATTTGTAGGCGCTGTTGGAATGCCGGTTGTGAGTTTGACAGGCAAAGCAGTAAAAAGCGCTGAGGGATCAAACTTGCAATTTAGTTACAACGGAACGATTGCAGATAATGATGGCAAGCTATATGTAGGTACCGATGGACGTGCAATTCTGGTTAATAGCCGCGGGCTACTCTTAAATCCAGTTGGAGATCTTTTACTTGATCGAAAAGGCAAAGCGGTACGTGTGGCTGAAAATGGGAATGTCGTTGATGGAAGTGGAAAAGAGATTAAATCATTGACCGGAAAAACTTTGACCATTAGTTCAACTAACAAAACAATTTCCATCAAAATTGGTGGAAAAGCGATCTTGGCGCCTAATGGGAAAGCGGTGCGAGTGGCTTTGAATGGGCAAGTATTTGACGCAGGTGGTTTTCAAGTTTTAGCGGCAAATGGAAACCCGATATTTGTTGATTCGGTCAAAAAATCTTTGGTTGACACCTCTGGTTCGGCGATCAAGGTGGGAGTTGGGCAAAAAGTTGTTGGCCGGATCGGAAAGGCCACAAACTAGTAATTTGACTGGATATTTGCCTGGTTTAGCCTCAAATTGGTTTAAAGGGTGGGCTCAGGTAGGATTCAAACAGTCCGGGTTACCCCCTGGGCTCATAGCAAGTGGAGTTCACTCCCACCGTCTGGCCTCAAGGCATAGCGGTTTGAATGGGTCTCCTCCTGCTTTGCATTCACAGTAGCAAGGGACAGAGGAGCACTTATCAGCGCAGAACCCCGCATCAACGATCAAATCCGAGTTGCTGCTGTTCGATTAATTGGACCAAATAGCGAACAGATCGGAATCGTCGCAATAGCTGAGGCGATTCAAATGGCAATTGATGCAGATCTAGATTTAGTCGAGATCGCACCGGAAGCTGATCCACCTGTTTGCAAAATTATGGACTTTGGAAAATTCAAGTACGAGATCGCTCAAAAAGCGAGAAGTGCGCGAAAGAACCAGACACATGTTTTGATCAAAGAGATGAAGATGCGCCCAAAGATTGATACGCACGATTATGAGACCAAGAAAGCTCATATCGAACGTTTCCTTCGCGGAGGGGACAAGGTCAAAGTGACGATGATGTTTCGCGGTCGTGAGCAAGCTCGTCCAGATACCGGTTATCGCTTGTTAGTGAAACTGGCAGAGGATGTAGTTGATTGCGCAACTGTTGAGTTTGCACCAAAACTCGATGGCCGCAATATGGTGATGGTTCTAGCGCCTACAAAGCGCAAGAACGAAGCAGTTGCTGAAGCAAGAGCAGCTAGACAAGCCGCTCAAAATTCAGCCGAGAATTCAACCCAGAATTCACCGGAATAGATTTAAGTAGAAAGCAGGAGAGTAGAAATGCCAAAGATGAAAACCCATAGTGGGGCAAAGAAGCGGTTCAAGGTAACTGGAACCGGAAAAATTATGCGCGAGCGCGCTGGAAAGCGCCACCTTCTTGAAGGTAAGAGCTCACGTCGTACACGTCGTCTCTCCGGTGATGTTGTTGCTAATGATGCAACTACAAATACCGCCAAGCGTCTACTCCGTTTGAAGTAAGGGAAGGGTGATCTAGATGGCAAGAGTTAAGCGCGGTGTTCATGCCGCAAAGAAGCGTCGTACAACTCTCGAGCGTGCAAGTGGTTACACCGGTCAACGCTCTCGTCTGTTTTCACGTGCGAAGGAACAAGTTACCCACTCGATGGTGTACGCCTTCAACGATCGTAAAGATAAGAAAGGTCAGTTCCGTCGTTTGTGGATTGCGCGTATTAACGCCGCTGCACGTCAAAATGACATGACCTACAACCGTTTTATCCAAGGATTGAAAGTTGCCGGTGTTGAAGTTGATCGCCGTGTACTTGCAGATCTTGCGATTAATGATCCTCAAGCATTTAGCACCTTGGTGGAAGTAGCACGCAAGCACGCTGTTGTTGCATAGTTAATTGATCGCTAATGAATAGCGTTTTGACGAGCCTTCGCTCACCCCACATCGGGAGAGTGAAGGCTCTTCATACTTCTAAGGGTAGAAAAACCGCTAATGAGTTTTTAGCTGAGGGACCGCAAGCAGTTGAAGCCGCTGCAAAATCAAAAAAATTTAAAGTTACCCAAATGTATGTGACTGAAACAGCTTTAGATCAATTTAGTAAATTGATTTCTTCTGATCCAATTGTTGTTAGCGAAAAAGTTATGGCCGCAATGAGTTCAGTTGAAAATTCTCAAGGAATTTTGGCAGTTTGTATTAAAGACGCCCTCCCTGATTTGAATAAATTAACCGCAACCTCAAATCTATTGATTTACTGCCATGAGATAAATGATCCAGGTAACCTCGGCACGATAATCAGAAGTGCTCATGCTCTTGGCGCACAAGGTCTGATTTTATCTCCAGGAAGTGTCGATCCTTTTTCTCCGAAAGTCGTCCGGGCATCAGCAGGATCTTTGTGGCAACTTCCGTTTGTAATAAATATTGAGTTCGAAGAATTAGTTAGATCTGCTCACGAAGTTGATATGAAAAGTATTGCAATGACCGGTGGCGGGAAAAAAACTTTAAACGAATTCATAAAGTTGCTTCCAAAAAAGTCGGTTTTTGTCTTCGGTAATGAGGCCCATGGATTACCTAAGGAGATCATCACAAAATGCGATGAGCAGGTACGAATTCCAATGAAGGCAGGGGCTGAGAGCCTGAACCTCGCCACGTCTGCAGCACTTGTCATTTACGCAGCATCTAACGCCCAGACGCCGATAGAATAAATATTGTGTCTGCAGATCTTGAAGCCATAGTTTCGGCTGCCTTAACCGCATTTAGCCAAGCGTCGGATTTGGAAGAGTTTAAAAGCGCGAGATTGGCTCATGCTGGAGATAAATCTGCAATTGCGATGGCTAACCGTGAACTCGCCACCTTGTCAGCAAGTGAAAAATCAGAACGCGGGAAAGTTATCAATGATGCAAGATCTCGGATAAATCAAGCCGCTTCATCTCGCGAAGCATTACTTGTAGAAGAGAGAGATCAACGCGTACTTGTCGAAGAGCGGGTAGATGTAACTCTTCCGCTAGATCGTAGGTCACCTGGCGGGATTCATCCACTGACATCACTTCGTGAAGACATTAGTGATCTGTTTATCGGCATGGGTTATGAAATTGCTGAAGGTCCTGAAATCGAAGCCGAATGGTTAAATTTTGATGCATTGAATATTCCAGCTGATCATCCAGCAAGAACGATGCAAGATACATTTTTCATCGAGCCAATCTCTGCTGGTTTGGTGTTACGGACACATACATCTCCAGTTCAAATCCGAACCATGCTCGAACGTACACCGCCTATTTATGTGATCTGCCCAGGACGTACTTTTCGATCTGACGAATTAGATGCAACCCATACTCCGGTGTTCAATCAAGTTGAAGGCTTAGTGATTGATCGCGGAATCACCATGGCTAACTTGAAAGGTACTTTGGACCATTTTGCTACTGCAATGTTTGGTCAAGGAATCGTCACGCGATTACGTCCATCATTTTTCCCATTTACTGAACCAAGCGCTGAAGTCGATATTCGATGCTTTGCTTGTCGTGGAGAAGATTCTCCCGAAAATGATTCATGTCGTACCTGCCGCGGAGAAGGATGGATTGAATGGGGCGGCTGCGGAATGGTGAATCCGAAAGTTTTACAAGCATGCGGTGTGGATCAAAATGAATTTTCGGGCTTTGCGTTTGGGATGGGATTAGAAAGAACGCTCATGTTCCGTCATGGAATCACTGACATGCGAGATATAGTCGAAGGCGACATTAGATTTACTCAACACTTTGGAGCCGGAAGATGAAATTTCCAATCTCCTGGGTCAGCGAATTCGTAAAACTTCCTCAAGGCTTAGATTCTGATTCCATCACCCAAGCACTTGTTGGTGCTGGTTTTGAAGTAGAGGGTGTTCAAAATTTAGCGGAAGAAATAAAAGGACCAATCAAATTCGGAAAGGTAATTTCTATTGAAGAGATTGCTGAGTACAAAAAACCGATCAGATGGGTAAGTGTTGATGTCGGCGAAATTCGAAATGTAATTTGTGGAGCGCAAAACTTCAAAGTGGGGGATCACGTTGTTGTAGCTTTGCCTGGCGCTTTGTTGCCAGGGCCTTTCCCAATTACCGCTAGAGAAACTTATGGTCGCACCAGCGATGGCATGATCTGCAGTGCTCGAGAATTAGGAATGGGAGATGACCACACTGGAATCTTGGTTATGGATGAACAAGATTCACCAATCGGCAGCGATGCGATTGTGGCTTTAGGTTTAAATGAAATGATTTTTGATGTTGCGATCAATCCAGATCGT
>JBILFD010000057.1:0-5959 GCA_044351765.1 Candidatus Nanopelagicaceae bacterium
AGATTCCCCTCCAGTTTTATCTGAGGTTCTAGAAGCAATCGAAAATGCAGAATGGATAACAATTGGACCTGGTTCTTGGTATTCCAGCGTGCTACCGCATCTCCTTGTTCCACAAATCCGGACAGCTCTATCTAATTCAAGCGCCAAAATTGTGGTTTTTTTGAACCTTGATGCTCGGACCGTTAAAGATGAAGCAAGCGCCCTTTCACCTGAAGTTCAAATTGAATTTCTGAAAACTCATGCACCAGAGGTAAAAATCGACTACCTTGTCGCTGACAACTCCATAAAAACCACTGGACTCGAGGCAATTGCGCAGAAGTATCAAGCGCAATTAATCCTAAGTGATTTAGCCCACCATCCAGGAAGCGATCAACATGATCGTTTCAAGGTACTTTCCACCCTAAAGAAATTGATTGGATAAATAAATGGCAACAAAATGGCCGATTTTATGGCAATGACAGCAGCAGTTAAGGACGAGTTGAGCCGCTTAGCGGTTTCAAAACCATGCTGTCGAAAAGCAGAAGTTTCCGCGCTACTTAGATTTGCTGGGGGATTGCATTTAACAGGTGGAAAAGTTGTCGTAGAGGTTGAGTTAGATACCGCACAAAGTGCGCGACGACTCAGAAAAGAAATTTCTGAAATTTATGGCCACGAAAGCGACCTAACTGTTGTTTCGCCGGGTGGAATGCGCAAGGCCAGTAGGTACATGGTTCGAGTTGCTGAAACAGGAGAGGCCCTCGCTAGGCAGACAGGTTTAATCGATTCAAACGGCAGGCCGATTCGAGGATTGCCGCCGCAAGTTGTCTCAGCTGCTAAGTGCGATGCAGAAGCAGCATGGCGCGGAGCATTTTTGGCACATGGTTCTCTGACTGAACCTGGAAGATCTTCCGCGTTAGAGATAACTGCACCTGGACCAGAAGCGGCATTAGCTTTGGTTGGCGCTGCAAGGAGATTGGGAATTACTGCAAAGGCTCGTGAAGTTAGAGGCGTGGATCGTGTTGTTCTGCGTGATGGAGATGCAATTGGTGCACTGCTTACTTTGATGGGAGCACATGAAAGTGTTCTTGCATGGGAAGAACGCAGAATGCGTCGCGAAGTTCGTGCGACCGCAAATCGATTAGCAAACTTTGATGATGCAAATTTACGTAGATCAGCGAGAGCTGCAGTTGCGGCTGCGGCAAGAGTTGCTCGCGCAATTGAAATATTAGGCGAAGATATTCCGCAACATCTTCTAGAAGCCGGTCAACTTCGCATTGAGCATGGGCAAGCAAGTCTTGAAGAGCTTGGTTCGCTGGCAACACCACCAATGACAAAAGATGCAATTGCTGGCCGAATTCGTCGCTTATTAGCAATGGCAGATAAAAGAGCCACAGAGTTGGGAATTGCAGATACAGAGGCCGGAATTCCTCCTGAATTGCTAGAGGATTCACAAGAATAAGCGAGCAGTGGGTTTTGCTGAAATGATAAGATTGTGGAATCTACAGAGTATTTGAGCATTTGATCAAAGATTCTTTTGAAGTGATTGCAATTTAATTTAGGGAGTTTCACATGGTTGCTGTAGGAATCAATGGATTTGGAAGAATTGGTCGTAATTATTTCCGCGCAGCTCTTGCATCTAACTCAGGAGTTGAAATTGTCGGAATTAATGATTTAACCGACACTGCCACCCTGGCTCATCTTTTGAAATATGACTCAATCCTTGGACGTCTAGGCCAAGAAATTTCATTCACTTCAGATTCTTTGACAGTTGGATCGAAAACCATAAAAGTTTCAGCAGAGAGAGATCCTGCAGCATTGCCATGGTCGGCTTTAGGTGTCGATATCGCTATCGAATCAACTGGCATTTTCACTAAAGCGGCAGATGCTAAAAAACATCTAACAGCAGGTGCAAAAAAAGTAATTATTTCAGCTCCAGCAACAGATGAAGATATAACTGTAGTAATGGGTGTTAACCATCTAAAATACGACCCAGCCAATCACCACATAATTTCAAATGCATCATGCACCACAAACTGTTTGGCACCTATGGCTAAGGTTTTGCAAGATGAGTTTGGAATTGAACGTGGAATGATGACCACAATTCATGCATATACAAATGACCAAGTTATTTTAGATTTACCACATAAAGATTTACGTCGAGGTCGCGCAGCTGCCATCTCGATAATTCCAAGCAGTACCGGTGCAGCCAAAGCAATTAGTTTGGTCTTGCCTGAACTAAAGGGAAAACTTGATGGATACGCTTTGCGCGTACCAGTGCCAGTTGGTTCAGTGACAGATCTAACTGTTGAACTCAGCAAAGAAGTTTCAGCGGCAGATATCAATGCTGCAATGAAGAAAGCTAGCGAAGGTTCTCTAAAGGGAGTGCTTGAGTACACGGAAGATTCGATAGTTTCAGCAGACATCGTGACTAATCCATCATCTTGCATTTTTGATAGTCAATTAACAAAGACAATAGGTAAAACTGCAAAAGTTGTCGGTTGGTATGACAATGAGTGGGGATATTCAAATCGCTTGGTAGATCTCACAACTTTTGTTGCTAAATCGTTATAGGTAGCAATAGAGAATGAGAACTCTCGACGATGTTGACTTCTCAGGCAAATCAGTTATTTTGCGTTGTGATTTAAATGTTCCACTAGATGGGAATCTGATCACAGATGATGGCCGAATCAAAGCATCTTTGCCTACTATAAAACATCTCTTAGATGCTGGTGCCAGAATTACGATTTTGGCTCATTTAGGGCGTCCAAAAAATGGTTTTGAAAATTCTTTTTCACTTGCTCCCGTAGCTAGCAGATTGAGTGCGCTGTTAGATCTTCCTGTTGTGCTCGCGAAAGAGTTATCCGACTTAAGTGGTAATTCAAATTCAGCAAATAAGGTCCAAATGTTAGAAAACATTAGATTCTTCCCGCAAGAAACCAGTAAAGATGAAGATGAACGATTAGATTTTGCAAAAGATTTAGCTAAGTTTGGCGATATATACGTCGGAGATGGTTTTGGTGCGGTTCATCGAAAACACGCATCTGTCTACGAATTGCCAAGATTGCTACCAAACGTTGCAGGTAGGTTGATTTCGGCTGAGGTAGAAGTATTAAAGAAGTTAACTGAGAACCCAGCAAGACCATATGCGGTAGTTCTCGGCGGTGCCAAGGTTTTAGACAAAATTGGAGTTATCGCAAATTTAATTGAGAAAGTTGATGTTCTTGCAATCGGCGGTGGCATGGTCTTTACCTTTATTAGCGCCCTTGGTCATGAAATTGGTAAGAGCATGGTCGATGTAGAGTTGATTGAAAATGTTAAAGGGCTAATTAAGCGTGCAGAAGAATTGAATGTTAAATTGTTGCTTCCAACAGATGTGGTCGTAGCTCCAACTTTCTCAAAAGAGGCTCCAGCTACTGTGGTTTCTATTAACAATATTCCTGCTAATCAAATGGGGTTAGACATAGGTCCTGATTCAGCAAAAGCTTATGCTTTAGCTTTACAAGGTTGTGAAACTGTTTTCTGGAATGGGCCGATGGGGGTTTTTGAATTCCCAGCATTTGCGAATGGAACTAGAGCAGTGGCACAAGCACTTAGTGAAATTTCTGGGTTTTGTGTCGTGGGTGGCGGAGATTCGGCGGCCGCTATCCGTACGATGGGCTTTGATGATGAGCAGTTCGGTTACATATCAACCGGAGGCGGAGCATCACTGGAATACCTTGAAGGAAAACTCCTTCCTGGATTAATTGCACTGGAGTCTTGATGTCGCGAAAGCCCTTAATAGCTGGTAACTGGAAGATGAACTTAAATCATCTTGAGGCGATTGCCGTCGTGCAAAAGTTAGCTTTCATGGTTGACGACAAAGATTTCGAAGCTGTGGATGTCGCCGTTATTCCACCTTTTACTGACATCCGCTCGGTGCAAACTTTGATTGATGGTGATCGATTGCGGTTACTCTACGGAGCACAGGATTTATCACCAAAAACCTCAGGCGCATTCACCGGAGATATTTCCGGAGCGATGTTGGCAAAACTTGGCTGTACATTTGTAATTGTCGGACATAGCGAAAGACGCGAACATCACAATGAGGATGATTCGATCGTAAACAGCAAAATTAAGGCAGCACTTGCAAATGGAATTTCTCCAATTTTGTGTGTTGGCGAAAGCGCTGCGATCAGAGCAGAAAATGGGCAAGTCGCTCACGTAATTTCACAATTGAAATCAGCTTTAAGCGGGATCACACCTGCACAGGTTAAAAAAATTGTAATTGCCTACGAACCAATCTGGGCGATCGGAACTGGAAACGTGGCAACCCCTGAAGATGCGCAAAACATGGCGCAGGCCATCAGGGCACAAATTGCAAAATCGGCCGGGGCTGAAATTGGGGAAAGTATGCGGATCCTCTATGGCGGATCGGTTAAATCTGGAACTATTCGTGAAATCATGGTTGGAGCTGACGTGGACGGCGCGTTGGTAGGGGGAGCGAGCCTTGAACCTGAGGAGTTTGCTCGAATCGCCAAATTTCACCGGTAGACTCACACCTCCTGGCTTAGGGTCTGAAGCCAGCGGATTAGGAAAATTAGGGAGCTGCAATGGTCTTGGGATTATCTATATTTTTGATGGCCTTGAGCGCATTGATGATTTTGTTGGTCTTGCTTCACAAAGGAAAAGGCAGCGGACTATCTGACCTTTTTGGTGGAGGAGTCTCCTCGAACTACGGCGGCTCATCTGTTGTAGAGCGCAACCTTGATCGCATCACAATTGTTGTTGGCGGTTTGTGGTTTACATCGATCGTCGCTCTAAGTTTGTTACTAAAGAATTAGCTAACTTTTTTATAGGTAATCAAAAG
Source organism: Candidatus Nanopelagicaceae bacterium (assembly GCA_044351765.1). Lineage (GTDB taxonomy): Bacteria > Actinomycetota > Actinomycetes > Nanopelagicales > Nanopelagicaceae > UBA3012. The sequence continues at coordinate 4,826 of JBILFD010000057.1, forward strand.
GAGCAGTAAATGGCTGGTGGAAGCGCAATTCGCGGAAGTCGCGTCGGAGCAGGCCCAATGGGTGAAGCAGAACGTGGCGATGCAATAGCAAGATTTCGCATCTCTTACTGGTGTGCAAACGACCACGAGACCAGACCATCTTTTGCCGACGACGGTTCAGTTACACCACCTGATGAGTGGGATTGCCCTCGTTGTGGATTTCCCGCCGGTCGCGACCGTAACGCTCCACCAAAACCAATTAAGAACGAACCGTATAAAACACATTTAGCTTATGTAAAAGAGCGCCGGACTGATACCGAAGGTGCCGCTTTACTTGAAGAGGCCCTTAAAAGACTTCGCGGAGAGATTGATTAATTCTATTTAGAGTTAAATCCTTCGTTAACGTCAGACATAGAACATTTAACTTACTTTCAGTTAAAGCAGCTACATCTCCCAGGGCCTGAGCTTTTTGCAATTCTGCAAAACTGTAACTCTGTCCGGGAATATCTAAATCCTCTTCAACGTCATGAGTGAGAATTAGAAATGATCCAGTAGGAACTCCACCTTTGTGGAATTGACCAGTCGAGTGAAGATATCTCGGGCCCCATCCAACAGTGATTGGGAAATCAAATCGATGTCTTAATTCACCTTCAAATTCATTGATCTGCTCTTGATAGGATCTGGGCAAGAAAGCAAGTATTCCAAGGTAGCCAATAGGGTTAATCTTTGAAACAAAATCTTTCAATAAAGTCAGAACTTGATCGTCTGGAACTGTGACAGTGGGGCTTTGCTTTTCTGCCAAAACCGAAGTTGCGCGCTCTTTCGCAAGAGTTACATTTGGTTGATCGAAGGGATTAACTTCGATGAGATAACACAGGAGAGCAGTAGTCCACTCCCAAAAAAGAAATTGGCCGCCAAGTGAGGTATTCAAGTACACATCATTCTTTTGATTTTCACCTGAGGAGGGAGTGAAAACAATCCTGATAGCGTCAGAATTTTTAGAGCGCTTACTTTCAATTACCGGTAAAACGCCTTTTCCTTCTTTGCCAGTTGATTCAGCAATTAATTGTTCAATCCATTGACTCAATGGCGTATCTGGCAACGAAATAAAACTCGCACCGTTATGAAAGATTGCCAACGCTAGCAAAACAGCGG